>JAFDCA010000660.1 GCA_019313025.1 Deltaproteobacteria bacterium | reverse complement strand
TTTCTTATGCTCAGCATTTGAGAAGAATATTGTTTGTATTTATCATCTTATTGGTAATGGATGTATTCCTGACGAAAAAGCGCTTTGTTGTGAGCCTTCAAATCTTTGAATTTTTCAGCCCGTTAAGCCTGTTGGACGGTTGATTCGTTATGCCGGTTTTTGGCAGCTGACCGGTTTTTTTAACAGGCCAACGAATGCCACCCTACTTGGAAGTATCCCCTCCTTCGCTGATGGCTTTTTTAAGATCCCTTATTTCCTTTTTCAACCCTTTTAATTCATCTCCGGTGACAACATCCGCTTTTTTCATAAAGTCCTTAACCGCTCGCTGGACCTTTTCTTCCAGCTTTTTTTGGGTTTCATCATACCTTCTTTGAAGATCTTCCAGAAACTTGGTTCCTTCACTTTCTGACATTTTTCCCTTATTAACGAGTTCCTTGGCCAAATCTTCAACCTCGTCCTTTGCGATGAGGGCCAAACCGATACCGGTCAACATGGATTTTTTAATGAGATTCAACATAAAACCTCCTCTTATATGTATATTTTGCTCTGAAAAACCTGGTCCTTTGGATTAGGTCTTTACTTCAATCTCCCGATGATGGCACTGGCAATGGTGTTTTTCTGGATCTCCTTGGTGCCTTCATAAATTTCCGTGATTTTGGCATCCCGGTAAAAGCGCTCCACTTCGTACTCTGCCATATATCCGTATCCGCCAAGCAGTTGGATGGCTTCGTCGGCAACTTCCACTGCAGTTCTGGCAGCATACATCTTTGCCATGGACGTCAGTTTTGGATCGATACGTCCCTGATCGAAATTCCATGCAGCCTTGTAAGTAATTAACCTGGAAAGTTCAATTTTTGTGGCCATATCTGCCAGTTTGTGTTGGGTAACCTGAAACTGTGCAATCTTTTTACCGAACTGTTCTCTCTGTTTTACATAGGCCAACGCACGATCAAAAGCGCCCTGGGCAGTTCCAAGTGCCTGGGCGGCAACCAGTATCCTGCTTTCATCAAAAAATTCAAGAACATGATAGAACCCTTTTCCCTCTTTTCCGATAAGATTTGAAACCGGAACACGGACATCTTTAAAATTTACCTCTGCTGTGGACATCATATGAATTCCCATCTTTTCACCCACATCCGTCGCAGAAATTCCCTTCCGTTCTGCCTCCACCAAGATCAAGCTTATTCCACGGTAGGTGGGTTTGCTTTCCGGATCGGTCTGGCAGAGAACACAGTAGTAGCCGGCATTCTCACCATTGGTAATGAATATTTTTGACCCGTTTATGACCCATTCGTCCCCATCCTTTTGGGCTGTCGTATCCATCCTTGTAATATCGGAACCGTGATCAGGCTCTGTAAACGCTCCGGCAGAGAGCATTTTACCCTCCGCAACAGGCGGCAGAAATTTTTCTTTTAGGGCGTCGCTGCCAAAACGCAAAACGCATTCAGATGCAAAACCGGCAAGTATCACGGCACTGCCGATGGTAGAATCTCTGCTGCAAAACTCTTCTGCAACTATAATATTCTCAAGAACACCGAGCCCTTGACCGGAATATTGTTCCGGAAAGTGAATACCAATGAATCCCAAATCAGCGGCTTTTTTCCATATCTTTTCCGGAAATTCGTGCTTTCTGTCCAACTCAAGGGCAAGATCTTTGTCAAATTCCCCTTTGGCAAAATCCCTGGCAGCTTTCTGGATTTCTTTTTGTGATTTTGTCAGCTCAAAATCCATTTTCTTCTACATCTCCTTAAAAGTTTTATTTTTTTTGAAATTTAGCATATGCTCCAACCTAATGCAAGGAGTTTGAGACGGTCGAGGATCTGTAAATATATAGATATCTTAAATGCAGCAAACCTAAAAGGAACTTGACTGAACCTTTCAACTGGAATAATTACACAGAAATTGTTATAGTTTAAATATGAAGGGTTTGTAAAAATCAAAAATATTAATTCTAAATTAAAACTTAATACTATTTTGGAAAGGAAATCAGATGCCATGCCGTTTTCAATTGCACTTGCGGGAAAAGGAGGCACCGGGAAAACAACAGTTGCCGGAATGCTAATCAAGTACCTGATAAAGATGGATAAAACACCCATCCTTGCTGTGGATGCCGACAGTAACGCAAACCTAAATGAAGTCTGTGGCCTTGAAGTCACTGACACCCTTGGCAATGCCCGGGAAGAAATGAAAAAGGGAATCGTGCCCAGCGGAATGACAAAAGACATCTTCATGAACATGAAACTACAACAGGCGATTGTGGAAGACGATGGGTTCGACCTCGTTGTGATGGGGCAACCTGAAGGTCCAGGATGTTATTGTGCTGCAAATACACTGTTGACAGGATTTCTGGAAAAACTGACCGGTAATTATCCTTATATCGTGATGGATAATGAAGCTGGAATGGAACATATCAGCCGCTTGACCACCAGCAATGTAGACATTCTTCTCATTGTTTCAGACACATCCCGTCGAGGTCTCCAGGCAGCCATTCGAATTTATGATTTAGCAAAAAATCTGAATATCGGCGTCTCCAAAAGCTACCTCATCATCAACCAGGTTAAAGAGGCGCCATCTGACACCGTTTTAAATATGATTAAAAAAAATGGCCTGGAATTTGCCGGGACCATACCTGAAGACATCGACGTATATGAATATGATTTAAACGGACGACCGACCATTGATATTCCTGAGGACAATCAAGCGGTTAAGGCTTCATTTGAAATATTCGACAAGATAATTCCATAGCCCATTTTGAAATATATGAAAAGAACCGGGTATTTGTATGATGAAAGATTTCTTCTCCATGACACAGGACCCGACCATCCTGAAAGTCCGAAACGGCTAAAGGCCATTCATCAAGGGATAAAAGATGCCGGATTTCTTTCAAAGCTGACCATATTCCAGGCCAGTCGGGCGGATTTAAAATGGGTCGAAACCGTCCATGAAAAAAATTATATTGAACGCTTTGAAGCTGCTTGCCGCTCTGGAAATCCGATATTTGACTATCCTGACAACCGGATTTGCGCCGAAAGTTATGAGACGGCCCTTCTGGCTGTTGGCGGCATTCTTGATGCCGCAAACAGAGTGCTCATGGGCAAACTGGACAATGTCTTCTGCGCTGTCAGACCCCCTGGTCATCATGCGGAATATGACCAAGCCATGGGATTTTGCTATTTTAATAATGTTGCAATAGCCGCCAGATATTTACAAATAGAATGGGGCATACAAAGGGTTGGAATCGTCGATTTTGACGTTCATCATGGTAACGGCACCCAGCATATTTTCGAAGAAGATCCCGATGTGTTTTACTACTCCATTCATCAGCATCCGACATTTGCATTTCCCGGAACCGGGCGAGCCTTTGAAACCGGCAGTGGCAAAGGAACCGGAACGACACGAAATTATCCGGTATTACCGGGTCATGGAGACAAAGAATACCATGGACTTATACAAAGAGATCTCATCCCGGTTTTGGAAGCATTCAGCCCTGATGTGATCATCGTATCTGCAGGGTTTGATGCCCATGTTGACGATGATATGTCCGATATAAAACTGTCAACACAAGGATATACAAGGATAATGGAAAAGATCCTCGCCCTGGCGGATCTTTACTCGAATGGGAGAGTGATTTCCGTACTTGAGGGAGGGTACTGCCTTAAACGCCTCCCGGAACTGGGAGCAAACCATGTCAAATCTCTACTAGGCATTTGAAAGCAAGACGTTTTATTGCAAAAAATATAAATTTCGTCACAACCCTGTCAGGCAAAGTTTGTAATCATCGGAGGATAAAATGTTTATCAGCAAAGTAATGACCAGAAATGTCGTTACCATTGACAAAGATGATGATATCTCTCAAGCACAGGAAAAAATGTCGAAACATCTCATTCGCCATCTTCCTGTGGTCGATGAAAATAATCTGCTCATTGGAATTGTCACGGATAGAGATATTAGAAGCGCATTGCCATCTTCCCATTTTATTGAAGAAAATGGCCCTGAAGAATGGAAACGTTTTTCAACATGTAAAATTAAAGATATCATGACAAAAGATCCGGTTACTATTTCTCCTCAAGACACCATTCAAGACGCGCTCATTTTATTATTCAAAAAACATTTCGGAGCACTTCCCGTCGTTGTCGAACAACAAAAACTCATAGGTATTATAACCGTTCGTGATCTTTTACGTGAGTTTATCAATGTTTTGGGCTTAGAAGAGCCCGGAACCCTTATGGGCATCATCGTAGAGAATAAAATCGGGCAAATGAAAAAAATTGTTGATGCCATTTCCGAAGAGAATATTTCATTCGGAAGTATTTTGGTTTCAAGATACTGGGATGAAGGTAAGCGGGCTGTTTTTCCGTATCTCTTGACTCAAAACATCGGGCCGTTAAAAATAAAAATAAAAAAAATGGGGTTTACATTGCTCGACCCCATGGAATGGTAGTTGGATTGTTCACTGGAAAATGATTAAAACAGCACACAACTTCAAAGATGGAAAAGAATTTACGAACACCCCTTACAAAGAACTTTACATCTACTATCTTCATGGCCGATTGAAACCGGACCATAAAATATGTGAAAGCGATTTCATCGGTAACTGGCAGGAAGATGATTTTTCTTTTCTCTTTTTTTCCAAATCTTCCCCGGACGAAGTCTCAAAAATACTTCGTTTGAATCCCGAAATGTACCTTCTTGATGAATTTCATATGACCTATGATCAATGGCATGGAGGTAAAACAGTTCCTGAAAAAATCGGTCGTTTTCATATTGTTCCACCATGGAGAAAAAATGGGGAGAAAATGAACTTGTGTCAAAAAGAACTCACCATTTTGCTTGATCCCGGAGTTGTATTCGGCAATGGTTTACATACCACAACACGAGGCTGTCTCAAAGCACTTGAAATGGTATTCTTGCGTGATCGCATAGATTTTGCTATAGATATCGGGACAGGAACGGGAATTCTTGCATTGGCTGCATCCCTTCTTGGATGCAGAAGAACGCTTGCCATTGACTTTAACTATTTGGCTGCACATACGGCATTGCGAAATGTACGCCTAAACAACTTGGAAAAAAGAATTCTGGTCTCCCAGGGGCGAGCAGAGGATTTTATTGACTCACCTTCAGATCTTGTGATAGCAAACATCCACTATGATGTTATGAAACATCTAACCGATTCCCAAAGTTTTTATAATAAGAAGTGGTTTATTCTCTCCGGTCTGCTGCGCAGCCAGGCAAGAGAGGTGAGCGTTGCTTTATCCAAGAATCGGATAAACATCATTAAGTCTTGGGAATGTGACGGCATCTGGACTACCTTTTTGGGAAAGAAGGATCGACAATGATTATCAAATGCTGGGGGTCGCGAGGCTCCATCCCGGTTTCAGGTGAAGAATATATCAAATATGGGGGGGATACCACCTGTCTGGAAATTAGAACCAAAAGTGACGACATTATCATTGTCGATGCCGGAACCGGCATACGAAGGCTTGGCAACAAGCTGATCGATGAAAACCGCTTCAAATACAACCTCATTTTCACCCACTCCCACTGGGATCACTTAATGGGGTTTCCTTTTTTCAAACCCCTATATGAAAAACAGGCTGAATTCATGATGTACAGATGTCCCTTTCACAGCAAATTCGTGGAAACCATTCTCTCCAGAATTATGACTCCGCCGAGCTTTCCTGTCAGATATTCTAAAATTAGTGCGAAAATGGAATATGTTGATGCATTTACGTCGGCGTTTGAGATCGGCTCTGTTACCATAACACCGATCCCGATCAGCCATCCTGATAAAGGCAGCGGATATAAATTTACGGAAGACGGTAAATCATTTGTCTTTCTAACAGATAATGAACTGGGTTTTAGACACCCCGGAGGTCTTTCATATAAAGATTATATGGAATTTTCCGCGGATGCCGATCTTTTGATTCATGATGCAGAGTACATCCCTGAAGAGTATCCCTCCAAAATAGAATGGGGTCATTCGGTATATACGGAAACCCTTGATCTTGCCATTGATGCCGGGGTGAAACAGTTTGGTCTGTTTCATTTAAACCAGGAACGAACCGATCAGCAGGTTGATGAAATGGTCGAGTCTTGCAGGCGGATCATTGCTGACAGGGGCCACCATCTTGAATGCTTCGCCGTCGGCTGCGATATGACATTCACGCTATAAGTGAGAACTTACCTGTAAAGTTATTCAATTTATTCCAACAGTTAAAAACGAATGAAAGAACTAATTCACCGAGCTGCCAGAGATATGGTCAGTTCAAAAAACATTGTCGCCTTAACCGGCGCCGGAATATCTGTCGAAAGCGGAATCCCCCCTTTCAGAGGGAAAGGTGGGTTGTGGGAAAAATTCGATCCCATGGAATATGCTCACATTGACGCCTTTATGAAAAATCCGGCCAAAGTCTGGGATGTTTTGATTAAAGAAATGAAAGTAATCATTGACAACGCCAGACCCAATACCGCACATAAAGGATTGGCCAAACTCGAAAAGCTGGGACTTTTAAAAACGATCATTACTCAAAATGTCGACGGGCTGCACCAGATGGCCGGTAATACAGATGTTGTCGAGTTTCACGGAAATTTTGCATGGCAGCGATGTATGGAGTGCAACAATAAATGCGAAACAATAAAAATCGACATCGGACAAATTCCTCCTCGATGTGAATGCGGCGGAATTTATAAACCCGAATGTATCTTCTTCGGTGAGATGATTCCACAACAGTACCTGAGGCGATCAGAAATGGCCGCCTCCACGTGTGATATTATGCTTGTCATCGGAACTTCGGCAAACGTTCAACCTGCCGCCTCGATACCTCTGATTGCAAAGCAGGCGCGTGCGAAGGTCATAGAAATCAATCTTGAAAGAACACCCCTTTCAAAAGAAATCAGTGATTATATCATCATGGGAAAGGCCGGAGAAGTTCTGACAACCTTAATCAACGAAATTGAGCATCTTCTTAATCTTTGATTTTTTTATAGTTGAGTCCTTTGAAACAAATCGATCTCAAGAAGCTTTCCGGTTTTACGGTAACTCCCGTTAAACACAGTTCGACTGGAAAAAACTTTGCAGCAAAATAAGATATATGCGATGAATAAGCAGCTCCAAAAAAAGTAGGAGGATGTGATGCTCCGGGCAGATCTTTATGAAAAGAAAATCAACGTCAAACCTTATATCTCTTACAATGACTGCAGGGCCTGTGGATTTCACAGCCGGCAAGAGTTCTTGGAAAAACTTCGTTCTGGCAAACTCAAACCCTCTCATTGCAAGATGGGAAGGATCCGCTTTTTTTCTCTGCTCTGGGCAGTCAAACCGGATGAGATTCTACCCGAAGTGGAGGTTTTGCAGCTCCCCGCTCCCGGTCCCACGGGTCTTTTTCCCATCAACCAACCGGGAAAGGATTCACCGATTCTGGTCTCCGGCAACTCAAAGATCACCGGTGAAGTTCTCACTGCGGTACTTTCCACCACATTGAGTCCGTTCTGGTATCTGGCGGTAAATACCGATGGGCATACTGTTGATATGGCAATTGTCTATAAGGTTATGACCGCCGAACGGGTAATGCAGGAAATCAGCCGCGAGAATGTCGATCAAATCGCGCCTGAGTCAACCCTTTTTCTACCCGGCTTTGCATCAGCGATTCAAGAAAATCTAAATGAGCAAAGCGGACGGCATGTTAGGGTGGGCCCGGTATGCGCTGCAGAACTTCCGCTGTTTTTCGGTGAAGCAAACTGGAAGGTGGCCTGAAATTTTATCTGACTTCAATGCAGTAGATATATTTTTTTTCATAATAGATTTGATTTATGAAATAATTCTCTGAAGGATTAAGGTCCAACACAATCCTCAATTTTTTAGTGTCAGGGTGTAAATGTGTTCGGATCTGTCTGATTAGATTTCCTCTAACCGGAGTTATATAAGGTCCGCTCCAAGAAGAAACAGACCGAATATCAATAACAATCCTTGGTTTATTGCCTTCGAGTGTCAGGATCTCGGGAATAAAAAATGTGTTTGAAGCAATATATACACTGTCTTGGTCCTTTTTGGGTTCAAACTTAATACTTTTAATAATGATGCTATTTCGCGAAATCGGTTTAATCTTATGATTCTGAACGGTTTTATCGGATGGAGGAGATACAGAACCCGGCTGCTTCGAGTTGGAGCGCAGCGCCATTCCATCAGAAACTCGATCAGATAATACCAGTGGTTTCCACGCTTCCGAGACGATTTTCCATTTGCCGTTTGACTGGACCATGGTCAGTGTTTTTTCACCAACATCCGAAAACTTCGAACCGTGAAACCGCTGAAGGAACCTTGCCGTTGCATATTCCCCTTCGATAAAAACACCAAGATCATTTATCTCCACCCGGATGTCACCAGAAGTTTTAAAAAGCGTGGCCTTTTTTTGCATCCACCCCTTGTAATCGAGCCCTTCTGATTTAAAGTCCGGACTATAAAAAGACATGTAACGATTTATATCGCGGTTTTGCCAAGACTTACGCCAAGCATATACGTTGGCACGAACGTCATCGATTTGTCCGGCTGATGCAATCCCTCCAATGCAAAACAATACGACACACAGAATCTGTATCACCATCGGTTTCAAGTTCATTATTCCATTAATTTCATCATTGTATTTATGCGCCGAATAAAGCCCTGGTACGTCAATCAGGATTCTAATCAACGTCATCTTTAAAGGCGATGTTTCTGATTCTTTTTTCTTTTGCCATTTTAAAGGTTGATGAAAATTGAAGTACGGTTCTGTTATCTTCGTTGTAGACGGTTGCAATGCCCTGTAATATTTTTCCGCTTTGATTCGAAACCTTTGCTCGGGCCGTAACAACTCCCTGTTTAACAGGATAGAGAAATTTCGTCTCCAAAGAAATCGTGGCAAAATGAGTCTTGGGTGGGACGATACTCTTGATCGCCATGACAACAGCAGTATCAGCCAAACTCACCAGTGCTCCGCCATGCATAAGACCCCCGCCTTGAGCAAAATCGATGAGAAAGGGCATTGTTAATGTTGCTCTTCCGTCTGAAGCCTCGACAATCTTCATGTTCAATAATCTCTCGAAGGGTGCGCAACTTATCCAACTCTCCATTTCAAATTCATGCGGCCCGGTATAATCTTTCATTGTTTCCTGATGATTGAAATTTGTGTCCAAAATATTCTCCCGGGCGCTTCGATACATTAATTTTATGACGATTTCGAAAAACGTCTAAAAAGCTTGTTATGAGATGACTTTGTCTATGGATAATATTATGACTATCAAAGAAATCGAATGTTAGTCAAACTTTAAATGCGTATTCAAGATGTTCAAAAAATCTTCTACTCGGAAGTCATGGTGATTGAGGGTATAATAGTCGATAGTCATATCTTTATATTTTTCGTATA
>JAFDCA010000659.1 GCA_019313025.1 Deltaproteobacteria bacterium | reverse complement strand
TTATTAACTGAATTGCATATACCTTTCCAGCTTTTTTACAAATAAAGTTTTTCTTGACAGACTATTTGCATTTATCTATTCGGTGTATCCAACACCGGCATCACCAAACATGTGGTCGATGCCGTTAAGATTGCCGCCAAAAAAGGCGCGCTAACCATCGCCATGACCAGTGATCGCGAATCAGCCTTGGCTCGGGCGTCCAAAATATGCCTGGCCACGCCGCTCGAATACCAGGACACACCGCTGTACGGTGGGGCCGTCGATGCCAAGGTGTGCCAACTATACCTGGTGGATTTATTGTACCTGGGTGTTTTGTTTAAATTGGGCCAACCGTTGAAACGCAATTTAAAAGCAACTGCCCGTGCGCTTAGAACCTATTACAATCCCATTGGGATGCAGCTTTGACGGCAAAAATTCAAAAAAAAGGATATCGTGAAATGAGCACAATTCCAATGTTACAATTTGCGTTAGATTTCATTTCCCTGCCCCCGGCCATCGCTGTCGCGTCCAAAACGGCGCCGCACGTCGACATTTTTGAAATCGGCACCCCCCTTTGCAAGGCCGCCGGGCTGGAAGCAATCCGTGCCATACGTGAAGTTTGTCCGGACAACATGATTTTGGCCGACTTTAAAACGCCCGATGTCGGCTGGCTGGAAGCCAAAATGGCCTTTGACGCCGGAGCGGACCTAATGACGGTCATTGGGGGCGCCCCCATGGCCACCGTCGAATCTGCCCTGAGGACCGCCAATGAGTATGGCAAAGAAATATTAATGGAACTCACCGGCGTTCGGGACATTATCGCCCGTGCCAAAGAATGGCGGCAGGTCGGGATCGAGTGGATGGTTTACCATCGCGGTTGGGACGAAGAAGCCTCCAACCGCCAGTGGTCTCAAGAGGATCTGGACACCATTCAACGCTTAATCGACATGGGGTTTAAGGTGACGGTCACCGGGGGGATAACCCTTGAATCCATTCCGTTCTTTCAAAGCATTCCGGTTACGGCCATTATTACCGGACGGGCGATTCATGCCGCCAAAGACCCGGTCGCATCGGCCATGGAAATCCGCTCGACCATTGCCCGCCTGTGGGGATCGCCCTAGCCTAAAATTATGCAGCGCATTAAACGGAAAATTCCGACTGCGATGGTCCGTCAATCAGGTATTCCGGTATTAGGTCACATCAGGGTTACCAAACATTTGAAGGGACTTCTCAAAGATGGTGGTACAAAACGAAAGCAGGCGATGGGTCGATCAACCAGGCCCAATCGATAGAAGAGGTCATCAAATATGTTGATGCGGCTATTCCGTTCATTGAATTGCCTGATATTATATTTTCCAAACAGGTCAAAATCAATGGCCCGGCCTTAGCTGCAATCAATGTCGCAGCCCGTTGCGGAGTCATGGGCGAACCGGTTCCAATTGAGGCAACGGCCGCATGGATTGAGCACCTGAAAAACTTTAAACTCCAAATTTTGGATGAGAACGGAAACGTGCTGGCTGAAGGCACAAGCAGCAGTCTTTTAGATCATCCATTGAATGTGGTTCTGTGGCTGCGGAATTCCCTGCTCGCGGAAGGAAAGAGACTCAAAAAAGGAGATCTGCTCTCCCTGGGAACAATAACCAATCTAATGCCCGCCAAAGCCGGAACGACCATCCGCGCAGTTTATATCGGCCTTGATCCGAGAGGTCCTGTGGAGGTTTCTGTGAAGTTTAAATAGTTGACGCCTGATTTAGTTTTCGTGAAATCCAAATTATTTAAGATTTGTTTCAAGGTTTTTTCCCTTGACATTTCAAACCAACATGGTCTTAAAGGAAAATACGGAATTGCATAAGTAAAGGTAGGGCACAACACAAAGAAGTAACAAAAAAAGGGGGGTAGTATAAATGGCTGAAACAATAGATAAGATTCCTGAGAGAATGAGATGGGAGATCGCAACCCAAGGTTTAACCGGTGCCTACACGGCAATTGCTAAAGCTTTAAAAGATACTGTAGGAGAAAACAAATATAATGAGTTCAACGGGCCGCTATGGTATGAAGCCGGCAAGGGAGTAAAAGATTTGGCAGACAGTCTTGGATTAAAGGCTGAAACTCCGGAAGATATAGCGACTATATTTGAATTAGCAACTGTAGCAAGTATGGGACCTGAATTTAAATGGGAAATTGTTGAATCTTCCGAAGACAAGTGTGTAACAAAAAATGTCAAATGCCCCTGGCATGAAAGGTTTAAGGAACAAAGTACTGGCTTTGATTTTTGCGGTTCAGGGCACCAAAGCTGGATTGAGGGTGTATGTGATAGCTTAAATCCAAATTTTACTGCAACTCTTACCAAAAGTATGCCTCGTGGTGATGCATATTGCGAAAATGTTATAGAGCGGAAGAAGTAAAGACAAATAAATTTAGCCTTTTTACATGTTGTACCCTTCCTTTTCTCCAAGATTGGGGAAGCGAAACATGAGGATTCGAGCAGTGTTGCGAAAATAAGGATAACTGCAAACGCACATTGGACGTAGCTCTTCGCCCTACCCTGCCGGCCATCTCAGGACCCCAATGACAACCTTTGGTTTGTCATCTATCCAAATTCTACCTTTTCATGGTTGCGGGAGACCGTCAGCGAGTTATTATATGTTTTTAATTGACAGATCACACTCTTACCGTTAACGTGAAGTCTCCCTCGTGAAAGGAGGCCCCCACCATGTCCGATACGCTCACCAAATCCCATGTTGTCGAAGCCGTTGCCAAAGATAACGGTTACACCCGGAACAAATCTTATGAAATTGCCGAAATTATGCTTGAACTCATTAAGACTGCCTCAGAGTCTAGGCGAGGACGTGATGATTTCCGGATTTGGAAGGTTCTGCTTGAAGGAAAAGGCTAAACGGCGCCTCAAGAGCCCGGTCACCGGAAAAGAACTGATTCTAGCACCAAGAAAAGTCGTCTCATTCAAATGGTCCGGGAAACTGAAAGAAAAACTGAACTAAAAGAAGACTGCGGTAAATAAAAAAAAAAAAAAAAAAAAATTACTTTTGGGAGTCTACATTTTTAAACAAGTAGGATGAAATGGACTTGAAAAAAGGCAGAGA
>JAFDCA010000658.1 GCA_019313025.1 Deltaproteobacteria bacterium | reverse complement strand
ATGGGCCTTCCGATGATTTCCAGTGCGATTTCTGTGGCAGGAATGGTTTCCACCTTTGCAGTTGTTTGGAGTCGCAACTCTTCGGGCTTTTTTTCTGTATTGATCAGAATTAAACCATCCGGTTTAAGTCCATCCAATACAGGCACTGACCCAATCAAGTTGTAATCTTGGACAATCAAATAATCCGGGTTTTGAACGTCTTCACGTGTTCGAATTTTCTTGTCATCGATTCTAACAAAAGCCATGACAGGGGCACCGATTCGTTCAGCTCCAAAAGAAGGAAAGGCTTGGGAAAACTTGCCATCCATGAAGGCACCAACAGATAGCAGCTCGGCAGCCGCAACGTTCCCCTGTCCACCTCGACCGTGTATTCGAATTTCAATCATATTTTTCACCTTATTATCAAGTGCTGCTTGGGTGTATTATAAAGGATTTACACGTTTACTGTTATGAATTTCATATGAGACCATCAACGTCGGATGTTTTCCCCGATCATTTAATCTAACATTTAAATTTATAGTTTATGGTATGTCAATAAAAAAGGTGGGACACGATTATAATATCTCAGAAAATCTAAATAGCTATATTGGCGTTATTGATAAATAAGAATTCGGGCCTATGATTCTGGGTTGGTGTTACTGAAAATCAGAGGTTGCGGAACTTGAGTCATCAAAAGATAGAAAATAGACTCTTTTTATAATTGGATTTAAATGATTATTTGATGAAACACTTTAAATCTTTCGATTCTTTCAGGAAGCACATTCACTCCGATTCCTGCTCCTTTGGGAACTTCTATGGAACCATCGGGTTGCAGGATTACAGGTTTGTCTACAATATCTTCAATAAAGTATCGTGAGGTTTCAGAGGTGTCACCTGGGAGGACAAAACCCGGAAGCGTCTGAAGGTGAAGGTTAAATGCTCGGCCGATTCCGGTTTCAAGCATGCCGCCTGACCATGTTTTGATGGCGTTGATCAGGCAATACGCCTGAATTTCTTTAGCCTTTGTCATTCCACCCACACGACCGTGTTTGATGTTGATTATTTTACAGCTTCCAAGCTCGGCGGCAGTTTTTGTGTCATTTAAATTTTTGATGGATTCATCAAGACAGATGGGTGTACGAAGCTGTTTCTGAAGCAATGCGTGAAAATAAATGTCATTATAATTCAATGGTTGTTCGATCATCATAAGGTTAAATTCGTCAAGTCTTTTTAAAGTATGCTTATCCTCAAGAGTGTAATCACTGTTGGCATCCGCCATGAGTTTGATATTCGGGAACGCGCTTCGAACCTTTTTTAGTATTTCAATATCCTTTCCTTTTTTTATTTTTAACTTGATTCTGTGGTATTTTTTATCACAGGCTTTTTGAATCGATTCCAGAAGATCGTCGATGCTTTTTTGAATTCCGATGCTGATTCCCGACATGACTTTTTTGAACGTTCCGCCAATGAGTTCAAAAAGGGGAATGCCATATGTTTGGGCCATTATATCAAGAAGGGCATTTTCAACCACAGCTTTGGCCATGTGATGTCCTCTAATTTGCTCAAAATTTTGGAGAACCTCTTCAATGGTAAAATTATTCATAGCCGCTAAAATATGGATTAAAAAATCCTTTATGATATGAGATGCAGTTGAATTGGTTTCATAGCAGTAGTAAGGATCCGGAGAGGTTACACACTCTCCCCATCCGCAAACATCGTCGCACACAATTTTTAATAACAAGGCTTCTCTGTGTGTCTGCACAGAAAAACTTGTCTCAAACGTTGAGACAAGGGGTATCCTGATAATATACATTTCCACCGAGTCGATCTTCCGTATTTTTTTCACAGGCGTGTCATCTCCATAACTTATAAAAAACCCTCTTTTTGTCTTCTGAAAAAACGATGTCCTTTACAACGTACCCGCTTTGAAAAGCCGTTTCAAAATGAAGCCGCGTTTTCTTTCGCCATTGAACGGCTTCGCTCAGATTCGTCTCTTTTAACGACCGTATGTTTCTGGGAATTTCGATGTAAGCTGTTTCTTGAGTAAAATTTTCCAGATGTTTCCCGGGAATAGTCTCTATGATCGAAGGCGCTTTATTTTCCATCAACCTGAGTACCCGATCCGAATTCAGGTTCCAGATTGCGATCAGCCTGTCTGTAGGAAGCCCTTTGTGAAGCCCGCTCTCTCCTTCTCCGTATACATTCCTTTCATATTCACCGCAGATGACACCAAGTCTGTGGATATTGAAAAAAGCATTCATGGATTCAAGGGGATCAAAATTCCAGCGAATCATGTCGTAACCCATTTTTAATACCGCTTCTCTTTGTGCTTTTTTAAGCACAAAGCCGAACCCCCGGTACTGATGTTCTTTTCTAACGGCGGTCATGTGAGAATAGATAAAGTAATTTCCTTCCCATTTACCAATGAGTGCATAGGTATAACCAGCCAATTCTCCATTGAAGTAAAGACCTTGGACAAGACCCCCGTATTTTTGAACGCGTGTCATCAAGTGATGGGGTTCGATATCCAGATCAGCAAATCCCCAGGAACTTTTCTGAATTTCCGGTATTTTTTTAAAATCCTATATTTCTGTTATTGTTTTTACTTCAAGCATTGTTGATCTCCTGAACACGTTGACAGTATCAATCTTAATCAAATTTTCATTTTCTTTAAAGTGTATCATTAAACTTTTTTTGTCAAACAAATCGTGAATCCGGCACCCCATCGTACAATCCTTCACATCAAACAGAAAGTATATAATGGATATGGAT
>JAFDCA010000657.1 GCA_019313025.1 Deltaproteobacteria bacterium | reverse complement strand
TCATCATCCACCATGTCACACTTGTTTAAAAATACAACCATCTGGGGAACCCCCACCTGACGCGCCAACAATATGTGCTCACGTGTCTGAGGCATCGGACCATCATCGGCCCCAACAACCAAAATGGCACCGTCCATCTGCGCCGCACCCGTTATCATGTTCTTAATGTAATCCGCATGACCCGGACAATCCACATGTGCATAATGACGATTCGCCGTCTCATACTCAACATGCGCCGTCGCTATGGTTATTCCTCGCTCCTTCTCCTCAGGGGCCTTGTCTATCTGATCAAATGGAACAAACTCCGCCATCCCCTTCATACCCATATGCTTCGTTATCGCCGCCGTCAAAGTCGTCTTGCCGTGATCGATATGACCAATCGTTCCGACATTTACATGCGGCTTGGTCCTCTCAAACTTTACCTTACCCATCTTCGAAATCCTCCCATACTTTGTTTGAATTGATTTTTAGCAAGGTGCTTTGGCTTTAAACAATTTCATCCTCTTCAAAATTTTCCCCTCTGCGCCCTATTGTCTGAAATCATGGAGCCCACGACCGGGATTGAACCGGTGAACCTCTTCCTTACCAAGGAAGCGCTCTACCGACTGAGCTACGTGGGCAATTATGTCTTATGATGCTGTATGGAAAATTGTTAATGCAGTCTATTTTTAATTTGGAGCGGGAGACGAGACTCGAACTCGCTACATCCAGCTTGGAAGGCTAGAGCTCTACCAACTGAGCTACTCCCGCTCATATAACATAAAGATACCCTGTATAGAACCTCTTGTTTAATGATGATTTTGAAAAAATAAGTGTCCTCAAAATGTGTAGTATAGATTTATGAAAGAAGCCATGTAGTCTCTGTCGATTTCGCTAAATCAACCGAAATCTCCTACATACGACCTACTTTGAGGCTGGTGGTGGGGGGAGGATTTGAACCTCCGAAGGCTTCGCCGACAGATTTACAGTCTGTTCCCTTTGACCACTCGGGAACCCCACCTGAATTATATTATCATATATGGAGCCAGAGACAGGAGTTGAACCCGCGACATCCTCATTACAAGTGAGGCGCTCTACCAACTGAGCTACTCTGGCAGCACATTTTCTAACCTTTCTCTCATAAAACTGTTTCTTTTACTGATATTTTTATTTTTTATCAAGTCTAATATTTAGCTTTTTATAACAATAATTACCAAATATAACGAATAATCGATAATATTGAAAGAAATACTGCCTTTTACTCCTTTTTTCAAGTTATTTTGCCTATGACAGGTTGATAATTTTTTGTCACATACTGTCTCGATGGTGATCATAAATTGACAACAAAATTAAAAGACGCACCTCATTATCTCAAAATAATTTCTTATGTAATTGTTTTTACAGTTTTTATTTATACCTCCTGATCTGTCTTCTTTTGGCATATTATTTGCTTAATTAAACCCCATATCATTATAAAAGCAAGAAAAATTATTGGAATGGTATCATTTTCGAAAAATGAATACCGAATAAGGTTGCATTAAGCTCCTATAAACAAAGCTTTTATTACTTTTTCAGCGAGATAAAGCCTTGACAAAAGGCTTGAATGTCGTGTAATCGGACATCAAACCATAAAAATTGTCTTGATGCGTTTTAATTGTAATCCTTTGATATATTGAATCGGAGTATTAATTTGATAAATTCACGAGTTATTATTTTACCTATGTTCATGTTTTTGCTCTTTTTCGGCTGCGCACAGAATCTTCACAAAAATCCCGTATCACCGGAAACGGCTTTTTTTTCGAACGAAGAAAGTTCTATTGATCCTGGGACAATGAACAACAACGTCGTTTCTGATATTTCATCCCCAAAAGAATCCTCCGATCCTTTAGAATTATCCGAAAAAGCCGACACTGAAAATCAAAAGACTTCTCTTGCGGGTCCTGTCAGTCCGGAAAATCCTGAAAATTCATCGGGTTTTAGCCATCAAACAAACAGTCAGAATCATCAATCAGAAGATTCTGATCAAAGTGAAAAAATACAATCCATCCTTGATGAAGCTCTCGATTTTTGTCAAGCCTCTCAAGATTTTTGGCAAAAAGGGGAGCTTGAAAATGCCCTTGAAGCACTGGACCATGCTTATGCCTTGATCTTGACAACCGATACGACCAATAACCCTAAACTCATACAACAAAAAGAAGATCTGCGTTTTATGATTTCTAAACGCATTCTTGAAATTTACGCATCGCGTAATATTGTTGTAAACGGCAATCATAATGCCATTCCTCTGGTGATGAACAAGCATGTTGAGCTTGAAATTAATCACTTTACAAAATACGGTGAAAAAAATTTTTTCATCAATGCATATAAACGTTCGGGAAAATATCGTCCGCAGATCGTTTCAGCACTCAAAGCAGCCGGTATGCCGGTTGAACTATCATGGCTTCCGTTAATTGAAAGCGGATTCAAGGTCAATGCGCTTTCAAGGGCCAGAGCACTTGGACTCTGGCAGTTCATCCCCTCAACCGGATATAAATTTGGTCTCAAACGCGACAAATACATCGATGAAAGAATCGATCCGGTCAAATCAACTGAGGCTGCAATTGCATATTTGAAGGAACTGCATCAAATTTTTGGTGACTGGTCAACGGTCTTGGCAGCTTATAATTGTGGTGAAGGACAGGTCCTCAGAGTCATTCGATCTCAGAACATAAACTACCTTGACAATTTTTGGGATCTTTACGAGCGCCTTCCTCGGGAAACGGCTCGATACGTTCCCCGCTTTATGGCGGCTCTTTTTATTATTAAGAATCCGGAAAAATACGGACTCAATGCCATCTCTGTTGATGAACCGCTGGAATATGAGAACGTAATGGTTTCAAAACAGATCCATCTGAAAAATATTGCCACAGAAATCGGTGTTCCTGAAAATACCCTTAGAGAACTGAATCCTGAGCTTCGTTACCGTATACTTCCTCAAGACAATTATCCCCTTAGAGTTCCTCCGGGAAAAAGTGAAGTTCTGCTGGCAACTCTCGATAACATACCGGTGTCGTACCCGCCTCAACCTGCCTATGTCTATCATCGGATAAGGCCCGGCGAAAGCCTTTCCACCATTGCCAGACGATACCGTACCAGCGTAAGAAAAATTATGCACGCGAACAACTTGAGCAGATCGGGCTATATCGTTGCGGGCAAAAAACTCAAAATACCACAAAGGGGTACAATGCCGTATAGGCCGAAAATAGACCGAAGCAAAGACTTTATACTCCCGTCCACCCATGTTGTAAAAAGTGGGGATTCACTCTGGAACATCGCCAATCGATACGGCACAACCACCAAAAAGATCCAGAGTTTAAATAACTTGCAAACAACGCAACTTCATATCGGCCAGGTTTTAAAGATACCCGGGTACAAGGATGAAAAAATAGAGGTTGGGAATCTAAAAGTATATATGGTTAAACGCGGTGATAGTCCTTTCGATATCGCACAACTTCATAATATGCCCCTTGAACGATTTCTGCGCATCAATCTTTTGACACCCAATTGCAAAATATATCCAGGACAAAAACTATTCATAGAATAGCCGAATTTGATTAAAATAATTATAAAACAGATCCCCGTAGAACCTTTTAAGGTTCTGACATATCTGGTGGCCTGCCCCAAAAGCTGCGATGCAGTTATCATTGATCCTGCCGGAGATGAAGACAAACTGCTGACCTTGATTGAAACAAGAAATCTTCGTGTCAAATACATCCTGAATACCCACGGTCATGCCGATCATGTTTTGGGAAACCAAAAGTTGAAAAACCTTCTTAAAATCCCTGTATGCATGCATGAATCCGATGACAGATTTTTTAACGACCCTATTGTCAGGGAGAAATCTTCTCATGAATTGGGACTGCTCCCGCCTAATTCTGTAGATATTAAATTGAAAGATGGAGATATACTTAAAGTGGGAACGCTCAATATTGAGGTTATACACACACCCGGACATACTCTGGGCTCTGTCTGCTATCTGACGGGTGGGAATCTCTTTACCGGCGATACCCTCTTTGTCGGCGCAGCAGGAAGAACCGATTTAATCGGCGGCTCACTGAATACACTTATTGAATCCATTGAGAAAAAACTGATTGTACTTCCAAAACAAACCATCATCTGGCCGGGGCATGATTATGGGGAAAGTCCGTCATCCACCATCGGCAGAGAGATGGAAGATAATCCATACATCACCGACTTTATTCTTGAGTAAAAATTACGTTGTCATGTCGACATTTGAAGAATTGAAAATTAACGCCATAGAAGTTTTTGGAAATTTCGGCGCATGGATTTTCGATGAATGGAAAAAATTGAATGATTCTTTTTTCTATGGAGAAAACAGGGCCGGTGAGATCATTTGGGGGTCAACACCTCAAGACAGAAGTCTTGGATATTATTCTCCAGATGAAAATCTCATCGTTTTACATAAGACTTTAATGCGCCCTGTCTATCCAACCACCGATTTCATGTGGGAACCTCGCCTTTTAAATAAAAGAAAGGTTCGAGATGTTCTTTTGCATGAGATGATTCACCAAAGGGTTCATCAGACCGGTGGATGGGTAGGTGAATCCAGCCACAATAACAAACGGTTTATTGAAGAGGTCATTAGAATCGCGAAACTTCTGGATATTGACATCAAGCCAAAAGTCATTCAAAAAAAACCCCCATGCGCCGAATACGGAAGTATAAACCCTAAAGCGTTATTGAATTTCCCCTATTCATCCAGACCCCAAAACTACTACTACGAAGAATCTTAGTTAGGTGTTGAACAATCGACGGATCTCCTCCTGATTTGACCACATGGCATCTGTTTCAATATACGCTTCTTTTAGAATGTCCTCAATAAAGGATCGTTTTATCTCAAAATCAGATCCCCGCAATTCTCTGGGGATGTAAATTCCACCTACGAACCTTAAAATGACACGTGAAAAAGGTTTTGGCACCATGAATTGGTCCCAACTATTGAAAACCCATTTTTTTTCAGCAGAGGCAATGGAAGGGACGATGGGCATTCCCGAAGCCTGGGCAATGAGAAGCAAACCAGGTTTAACAACTCCAAGAGGACCGGTAGGGCCGTCCACAATATGAGCGACCTTGTATCCTTCATGAATGAGTTTATTAATTTCCTTTAATGCGTGACGCCCCCCCTTTGATGAAGAACCTCTCACCGGATACCATCCCAAGATGTTAACTATTCTGGAAATGAGTTCTCCATCTCTGCTCTGGCTAATCATGATTGATATAGGCTTTCGGCTTGCGAGAAAGGTTATTCCCGGGAAAAACCGCTGATGCCACGACGCATAGATCGGAATCTGTCCTCTCTTTAAAATATCTCTTTCAATCTCAGGATTTATAATTCTGATCTTGTAAGTTGATGATATGATCTTTATGATAAAAAGCCCGATATAAGGAAATATTCGTAAATTTAACAAACGTTTCAGCATATTAATTCCAGCATCAAAGTTTTAAAATGCATTTCTTCGCAAGGAAACATCCATCATGTATTTATCATACAGGCGGCCCATGAAATTTTTTTGAACAGCACGGTTGATAACCGCTCTCATTTTGAAGGTGAAAAACAGAATTAAATGAAATTACTTTTTCAACGTTTTTTTGTCAAGAAATTATGGGGGCTTATAAATTATATAATTAAATTTCCATCCATTGAGATCACACAGAAAAAACCAAGAAAATTGACTTATAGTGAGGAGTATGATTAACTATTTCAATATGATTACTCCTTTCCCCATTCCAACTTATAAAAGGAAAGGCGAATTTTCTTTTATAAGAAAAACAAATATGAAATAAATTTTGATTGTCCATCCCTAAAAAATGGCTGTTCCGAAAAGGGTTAGACACTGGCTTTCAAAAAACAATAAACAAAGCTCCCTTTTAAGATGCTTTTACAGGAAAGGGAGACAGATCAAACTTCAAGTGTCAAAATAGAATATGATAAGTGTTGAAAATCTTACAAAAAGCTATGATCCTGAAGTGCTTTTTGACAATGTGAGTTTTAAACTGAATCCTAAAGAAAAAATGGGTCTCCTTGGTCGCAACGGACATGGAAAAACAACCCTTTTTCGACTCATTACCGGCGAGGTATCTCCAGATTCAGGAGTAATTATCATCCCAAAACATTATCGTATCGGTTATGTTCGCCAGGAGATCGGGTTCACAAAAGATACCCTACTTTCAGAGGGAATGACCGCGCTTCGTGATGACGAAAAGGATCAGCACTGGAAGGTTGAAGAAATACTCTCGGGCCTCGGATTTTCCAAAGAAGATTTTAAACGACACCCAGACGAATTCTCCGGAGGATTCCAGGTTCGTCTGAATCTGGCAAAAGAACTCGTCTCTGAGCCCGATCTTTTGCTTTTGGATGAGCCGACCAATTATCTTGATATTACTTCAATCCGTTGGGTTGAACGTTTTCTGATCCGGTGGCCCCGTGAGTTGATGCTTATCACCCATGACAGAAGCCTGATGGATAATGTCATCACACATACCCTGGGCATCCATCGCCGAAAGATCAGAAAGTTGGTTGGAAATACCGAAAAGTATTATTCACAACTAGCCCAAGACGAGGAAGTATATGAAAAGACCCGTCTCAATGACGAGCGTCGCCGCAAGGAAATAAAACTATTCATCAGCAGGTTCAGAGCCAAAGCAAGGCTTGCGAACTTGGTACAGTCGCGTATAAAGACGCTGTCCAGGATGGAAAAAAAAGAAAAGCTGGAAAGACTAAAGACACTTGATTTTTCTTTTAGACTCAGTCCCTTTCCTAGAAAGCACGTAATGAATATTCGAAATGTTTCCTTTTCATATGACCCCGAAAAACCGTTGATCAAAAACTTCAATTTTTCAGCAAAGGCACAAGAACGTATCTGTGTTGTCGGTAAAAACGGCAAAGGCAAAACGACACTGCTAAAGCTTATGTCAGGGGTGATCAAACCCCAGAATGGTGAGATCACGCTCCATCCCGCGGTTAAACAGGGATATTTTGAACAAAATAATATAAAAAACCTTGATGGATCAAGAACCATAGAAGAAGAAATTCTCTTTTCACACCCGGATGTCGACCGTCAGCAGGCTCGAAATATATGCGGTGCAATGATGTTTGAAGGTGACAGTGCGTTAAAAAAGATCGGTGTTCTTTCCGGCGGAGAAAAAAGCAGGGTGATCCTGGGTAAACTTCTTGTGACACCTTTGAATCTCTTGCTTCTCGACGAACCCACCAATCATCTGGATATGGAATCGTGTGACGCGATGCTTGCCGCCATCGACAGTTTTGAGGGTACGGTCATTATGGTGACGCATAATGAAATGTTCTTGCATGCAATCGCCGAGCGTCTTATCGTATTTCAAAACCATCGTGTTGATGTCTTTGAAGGGAGCTATCAGCGGTTTCTGGAAAAAAATGGATGGTCGGATGAAACAGAGGCTTTGGAAGCATGCCTCAATGGTGATGAACCTAATAAAGGCTCTCACTTTAAGTTGACCAAAAAAGAAAAAAGGCGTATACGTTCCAAGTTTGTTACTGAACGGTCCAGAGTCCTTAAACCCCTTGAACAACGGATTTTTCGTATTGAAAACCATATCGAGAGGCACGAAAATGCGCTCAATGAACTCAATGCTGATTTATTGACGGCTTCTCAGGCCGGTGACGGCGAAAAGATCGGTTTGCTCTCTCGTTCCATCCATAGCTGCCAGTCTGCCATCGATAACCTTTTTGAAGAGCTTGAACACTCCACCATCGTTTTTGACGAGCAAAAGGCCATTTTTGAAAAAAAACTCGAACAGCTCGAATCGAATATTGAAGATTGAGGATATATCATGAAAAAAGATTTAGAGTATGAAGACAACATTAAAATAAACACACCGCTTAAAAAGTCTGCTGCCGACACCCAAAAAATTTTAGTTTTTCAACAGAACGGCAGTGGAGAAAAGAAAATAGAAGGTATTCGGCGTTACGGTAATAACCTTTTTTCCTTGGACATTATATCTATCAACAATTCGTTGCCCACAATTATTGACGATACAACGCAATACATTCCTCGAAATTTTCAAGCGGATCTGGTTCTGGATTATTTAAAACACCCGGATCTTTCCCATGATCTTGCAGCTGTCTGTCGTGATAAAAATATCCCGGTCGTGGCTTCCGGAAAAAAGCTGAGGGTCAAGGGTACTCTGACACCTCCCACATGATGCGGTCTCTCCCGGCAGGTCTGCCTGGGTGATTATGGAAAAATGTTTGGAATGCCGGAATTTGTCGTAAAGGTTTCCAGTGGACGTATTGATAGCATTCAGGTCGTTCGCGGGGCTCCTTGCATAGCGACCTGGGAGGCTGCACCGCGAGTTGAGGGTCTTCCTGTGGAAGATGCCATCGTACGCATCGGTCTTGAAGTACAATATTTTTGTGTGGCAGATCCCTCAGCCTGGGATCCAATCTCTGGTAAAAGTTCTGTGCATCTGGCCGGTGAATTTCATAAAGCTGCGCTTATAAGGGCATTGAAACATACCTGTTAATTGGTGTCCATCCATAAACGGACTTTTTGCCAAACCCGCCGGAGGTGGATAAATCCTCAGAATATCGATCATATGCCGGCTTGGCCCGGTAGATTTTCCATGAGGTGGTTTTTTTTTCGCATGCCTTTTTATCCCGTTTTTT
>JAFDCA010000656.1 GCA_019313025.1 Deltaproteobacteria bacterium | reverse complement strand
GTTCTTCTTCCTCCTCTGGAGCCTCTTCGTCGCCATTTTCCAGGGCTTGGTCATCAAATTGCTCTGAACGCTCATCGTCTTGGGAAGCAATATCCGGATCGTTTTCCGGTTTAAGGTCTTCAGGTATTTCATAATAGAGACCAACGAGCTTTTTTATGGGATCCATAAAATCGGTTTGATTGGGCTGGTACGATTGAACTCCAACGACCGTTCCGCCGAATTCCAACAGCTTGTCCCAGAAAAGATTCATATATGTCAGGCCGTAGGTTTCATCGGGGTAAAGAATGGCAAAACGGCTCAACCCCATGGATTGAACAGTGAGCGCGACGATGGCTTGCACCTGCATGTTGGGAGTAATAAAATTTCTGAAAACCTTATCACCGATTTCGGGAATATTGTCTTTCTGAGTGAATGTAATAATGGGGATTCCCATTTGTTGAGCTTCTCGACCCGCGATTTCCGATGTAACAATGGGCCCGAGAATGGCGGCCACCTGATCGTGGTATAGTTCTTGAAGCGCCATCATGGTTTTATCCGGATCGGCCCCGGTATCTTTGACAATGATATTGATCGGCGGGGCGTCACTTTGGGAACTGAATTGCGCCAGGGCCAGCTCAATGCCTTTCAGGGCACGATTTCCGAAAACCTCATAGGGGCCGCTGAGCGGCAGCAAACAGCCGATCGTGTACCGGTTGAAGACAGCATTTTTTTTAATTTCCTCGATCAGGCTTTCGACCAGGAGTCGATTATCATGTTCCGGATACCTATCAAGAAACTCGGCTAAAATAGTCAATGCATCATCATATTTCTCTTCCATTGCATAATTTAAGCCCAACTGAAACATCAGGTAATCCATGGGCAGAGTTTCATCCGGATGATTAATAAGAATGGCAATATCCGTCGAATCCAGCCGGGCAATGGCTTCCTGGAGCTTGACGGTGACAGTCTCCTGCTCGACTGCGGTCGCATACTCCCGTGCGCGTGCATAATAATCGATGGCATCGATGGGAGAACCCATGGCCATATGCGTATCTCCGAGAAGCGTGTGGATTCTGAAAACATGTGCTCTTGAATCAATACGTTGCAGAATGTCGGGCGCGAGTTCGATCACATCCCGATAGCGCCCTTCCTGAAAATAGGTAAACAGGTCTTCAACCATAGCATCCGGGACAAATGAACTGGAGGGATATTCAGATACGATTTTCCTGTAAACCGCACGGGCTTTATCGTAATCACCGGATAAGGCGTGAATAATTCCAATTTTCATCAGCGCCGCCGCCGCCAGCGGTTTATCCGCATATCGGCTGAAATACTCATCATATAGCGCGGCAGCCTCATCATAGGCCCGGGCATCAAATAATTTTTCAGCCCTTGAAAAAAGTTTGACGTCGCTTTCCGCCGGCAATGAATCGGGGGCCACACCGGGCTTGGCGGCACAAGCTGCCAACAAAATAAGCGCACATAGACTGATAAAAATATACTTTAGTTTCATATTAGGATGCATCTTCATAAGTTAAATTTAGTCTCTCAGTTTACACAACATTTAAGGATTGTCAAACATTTGTTGATCCGCACGAATATCATTTTTCGAAAGAAATTCCTGCTTGCTTAAATTAAGCTCAACTTTTTAGGGTATTGGACGATAATTGATATGTACGGGATCCGGTCGCCAAACTTGCCTATATTTGCGTAAAGGAGGGTTAACCTATGAAATTTATAAAGTTTATTTTATGTCTGAGCATTATCCTGTTTGCTTTCCCGGCTGCGCCCGAAATATATAAGTACATGGATGAAAATGGAGATATCCATTTCACGGACGATTTCAGCAAAGTACCTGTTGAGCAAAGATCTGCGGTAGGTGTCAGCGTCGAATATGAAAACGACACCGATACTGAACAGATTGCGGAATTGGAAGAGTCGGACGAAACCGATGAGGATTTCACGGATGAATCGGTGGAAGAAGTGGAAGAATTTGCCGATGATTATGAAAACCAGAATGAAGTAGATGATTTAGCCGATACGGCAGATGAAGAACAAATCGTCGCGCTGGGCCAGGACCAAGAGAACGAGGTCGATTTACTGGCTCCTTCTGATGAAGCTAAAGTTGAAAACGATCTGGATTCAATTCGTAGCCAACTGGAAGTAATGAAAAAAGAAATCGATGGGGAGTATCAGGTTCTGGTAAAGGAGAAAGAACAACTTGCCAAAGAGAAAAAATCCCTTAAGGGCCGGGAAGAAATATTGAAACATAATAAAAAAATTGACCGCCTTAATAAAAAGGTAGGAGCGTTTGCAAAAAAAGGAAAAATGTATGAGGCCCGCGTAGAGGCCTATAATGAACGGGTCAGTCAGGAAAACACTAAAGCAAAGAAAAAGACGCAAACACCATAGGCGTCTGGCTTCTTCCGAAGCCGGTCCACAAGAAATGCTCCGCCGGAAAATTCCGGCGGAGTAATGAACCTCCCCTCGGCAAACAGCAGGGAATTAAACCCTGAAAAATTTGCATTGTTTTTAAAGTAATCCGTGTAATCCAGAAAATCTGTGGATTAAATTCCTTAGCCCGGCATCCGGGGCATTGAGCACAGCACATCCCGCATCCATTTCTCGGCTTCCAGCATCTTTATCCTTGACATTCCACTCCAATTCCCTATTTTTATACAAATTGGAATTTAATATCATCGGTATCGGACACAATTATTTGAAAATATTGTATTATTAAACACAACAAGGAGGTAAGATCATGGCTGAAACAAACAGCGGTACTGCAGCAGAATTTGAAAAGGCCTTGCAAATCGGCCGTCCGCCGAATGTGGTTAGATGCTTTCCAAATTCTAGGGCTTTGATAGTGAGTGGAAAATTTATCGACAGGGCGATGCTTGGCAAAGGAGGCGCTATTACCATGGCGGCCAATGGCAGAAACAGTTTTGTCATCCGCGGCGCTTTGAAGGCCGCCCAGAGAGCCAATGCAGCGATGATCATTGAAATTGCCAAGTCTGAGGGGGGTGCCAATGCCTATTGCGCCGTGAATTATTGGAACATCGCTCGAATCGTCGATGCGACGTGTAATGAATTGGGTATCACCATTCCGGTGGCGATCCACGCTGACCACTACGGTTTGAAAAGCGAACAGGATGTTGAAGCCGCCAAGACTGAAATACCAACTATGTTTGAAGCCGGGATAACATCCATTGCCATTGATGCCTCTCATATGTCGGATGACAAAAACCTGCTAGCCAACCTGGAACTGTACCCGTTTGTTCCGAAATGGGCCGGGCTTGAAACCGAAATTGGTGAAATCAAGGGAAAAGAAGGCCTATCAACCGTCGAAGAAGCGTTGTTTCTCATTCAGGGATTAAACGCCCACGACATCTTCCCGGACTGGATTGCCTTAAACAACGGAACAACTCACGGAATTGAGGCCAGCGACACAGGTATTCAGGTGGAACTGACCGCCCGTATTCATGATGCCCTGAAAAAATACGGGGTTTCTGGAGCTCAACATGGCACGTCCGGCAATAGCTCGGACCGTTTGCGGGAAATTGCATCGAAAACCAGAACCACCAAGGCAAACGTCGCCACTGCCCTTCAAATGATTTCATGGGGCCTTGAGGTCAACGATTATGGAAACGCGCAACTGGATGACCAGGGCAATTTCCTTAAAGTCAGGGATCAAGGCGTTACAGAAGCAATGTGGTCTGAAATGGTCGCCTATGCTCAAAATCAAGGTTGGAAGGGCGGAAACTATAAAAAACTCAATTTGCCTTTTGAAAACAAATTACTTGGCCAGTCCAGTGAGATTAGAAATCGTATGACCAAAAGAGTTGAAGAATTTGTATATAATATGCTCGTCAATGTCCTAAACACTGAAAATACGGCACCTCTGACCGTGGCGGCCATTCTTGAGGCCGGAACTTATGACGCCGGCCCCAAAGGAGAGCGGATTGAAGACCCCAGCCAGTGGACACCTGAACTAATCGTTAAACGAGGCGCTTCCATCAGCAGCGACAAAGGGCCGGAAGGGGATTATGACGATTAGCCGCAAACGGGGTGATGAAAATTATCCATAGCGTAGCAACTTACATACCGCTTGTTTGACTATTCGATCCCGGCAGTAAAGTGCCGTCAACAACACAGCAACCATTAAGGGTTATTGCAAAATTTCAGCCATAGGCACGAAGGAACACCGTTGGCTAATAATCATTCTAGTGCCTTCGTGTCTATCAATATCCCGGCTTGTCCGGGTTAGTGGATAAACCTGTCAGAGTAATTCCTCTGGGTACTCCTTTTTCTCCGCGGTGAAACAATAATTTTTGAAGGATATTAGCCACAGACTCACATAAACAATTTGGGCGCTTGAGGGCCTTTATCTGACAAGGTGTTGTAAGAAAATCAAGTCTCCAGGTTTCAGCGCCACCGTTGGCCGTCTAATTGGCATCATGTTATTATACAATATTATTTCAATATGTTAAAAATTATCTGCATCACTTTTCCTCCCATTTTTCACATTTTTCCCTAAAGTCGGGATCGGATACTGCCGATATGTAAGCCAGTAAGTTAGGAGGATTTAGAAATGTTTGTCCCAAGTTATCAAATGCACAATATTTTAAACGTTTATAGCAAGAAACTTAGGCACAACATTACTTCAGGTAAAGATCAAAATACTTCTGAAGAGCCACCCGCTGGTCGGGTCAAATTGACTTCGGAGGGAAAACGACGGGCAACCATCGAAAAAGTCTCAAAAGAAATCTTCGATAAGATTATCCGCTTCGGCTCCCAGGCTGATTCACCCCTTCGAAAGGAAGAGCATATAAATGGAAAAGCGGATAATGAGATCGCATCGGCCAAAACAAATAAAGTGGGATTTGTATTTAACGTCATCGATGCCATCAATAAAAAAACTACCAACACGGTCTCGGTGGAAGATTCAAGTTTCTTAATCCAACGCCTTGAGCAGTTATCAAAAGATACGATGGGGAATAACACGGAATTCCAGATTTGATGATCGGGAAAAAATTGATAATCCGATCCTATGAATTCGTAGGGTGAGGAATCCTTAACTGTCGGCGTTGGCAATGGTAAAGGTTAAAAAAGGGGGATACCATGATAAATGCAATTGGTGAAGCCACAGTACAACAATTTGTGCGGACAAGTTATAATGCGGAAACCTTTGATAAAGATCTGGCAGTCCAGAAGACTGATAAGGTCAGGAAACAACGCCCGATCGAAAAAGGTGACGACGGCCAAAAGCCTGAAATGAATTTGCATTCCCAGGAAAATATGAAATCACGCAACAGCTTTGTAGATGGTAAATTGGTTGTTGAGAAATACGATGAGGATGGCAATTTGGTTAAAAGAACCCCGCCGGGATATCTTCCCATTGGCGAAAGGGTCTAATGGACTAAATAAATTGGCAAAGATTACGGCGGTTCTCGGCCCATCTTTCCGGCAGGTCGACGGTTGCATACTTTACGCAGGCAGCCTTTGATATAACGCCGAAGATGGGCCGCAAGACAAAGCGATTGTTCAAGCTTTTTAATTGACGTTAATTAACAATCCAGTCACTGAAATTTGTAATTGACAGCCTCCCTACCGAACGATTTTTTTGACCTTCTCCCAGATCAGCGCTTTTTCCCTCCCCGATATGTTTTCAAAGTCCCGTTCACTCTCAGCGACCAGATCTTCCATCTTTCTAAACCGTAATTCAAATCTTTTATTGGACCCTGCCAGTGCGGTTTC
>JAFDCA010000655.1 GCA_019313025.1 Deltaproteobacteria bacterium | reverse complement strand
GCTCTGTCGGCAGTGCCGCCAAACATTTTAAGATGGCGATCGAGCTTCTGCCGTATATTGATACGTCCGTTTTTACTGAGAAAATATTGCCGATCTCCGAATATGCGCAGGCCTGGGAGCTGGCGAAATCCCAAACGTATCTGAAAATCATCTTGAAGATCAGCTGATGTATCTGTTTTTTATCAGAGAATTCAATGACATCGACCACATAACACCCATTGTGTGGAAAATGAATCGGGATAATCATCCGGTGACCGTTTACTGCCTGAATCCGGAATATGATCTTCAACATGATTATCGAATTCAATTCTTGAGAAATCAGAATATCAAAGTTAATTATATTTTTGATGAATGCGGTCAAACCCTTGGTCTATTACATCGCATGATGCGGTTTATCAGCCGCACGTGCTTCAGCTTTGCAAACCGGCTCGATGTTCATTATCGGTCAGCATTCAATGCGGTAATTGCGCCACTGTACCGACGCGCGATAAAAATTGGCAAAAAGTATTACAAGCGTTCCAGAAAAAAATTTTACGATACCTGCTGGGCGCGTGAGGTCTTGACGAACACGGGCGCACAGATCATTTGTTTTGACCATGTCAACCCGGAGCGGTACGTTGTTGAAATATTTCTTCGGGCTGCCAACGAGAAGTCTATTCCCACTGTCGCCCTGCCACACGGCGTCTTCATCTATACGAATAATTTCGTACGAATCGGGTCCGGCGAAGAGGATCGATACGAAAAATTTAACCGCTTCGATTTCATCATCACACAAAACGAATTGCGCAAAGACGTTTTAGTTAGGTCGGGCGTACATAGAGAAAAAATTTTTGTCATGGGCAGTGCACGCTATTGCAGCGAGTGGATGACCCAAAACAAAAAGATTTTGCCCAGAACCTTAAAATTAAATATAAATGGTCAGGGCCGATTAAAAGCCGTGTTTATGACCACGCGGTTTGTCTATCGAATCGATGTAGAAAGAATGTTAAAGACTTTCGATCTATTAGCAAAGCTCAAAGGAATTGAAACCGTGGTCAAACCGCATACCCGCACCGGCAAAGAGGCCGTCGTTTATGAAAACATACCGCTTGGCAATGTGGCCGAATTTTCCTCCGTAGAATTATGTGAGTGGGCGGATGTCGTTCTTGTGATTGGATCGAGCATCATAATTGAGCCCCTCAAACAACGCAAACCGGTACTTTATTTAAAATTTCTTCATGAAAACACAACGCAATATGAAGAATTTAGCGCCTGCTGGACCATTCATGACGAAGTAGAATTAAAGAGCACACTTCTGGCGTTGCGAGATGATAAAACCAAAGTGCCATATTCAGATCAAAATATTGAAAAATTCCTTTCAGAAATTATCTATGGCGGACCGGCCAAGAGGGATGTGCTAAAAGATTACGAAAATTTTATTGTGAACCGCTCATTGAACAATAATAGAGGGCAGTTTGCCTGCTCAGGTCCGGGTTAAATGTTCAAGACTTACATGAAAAAAGAAAACGCAAGGAAAAAAGCCCAGCGCAAAGCGTTACAGGATAAGGGATCAGATATAAAAAATCTGTATCGTACCTCTTTAGAAAATATCACCTTTATAAATGCACCATTGGCAATGATATCCCAGATTCAACGATCCGGCGGGTCTCTTCTCAGTCAGCTTTTTGATGGTCATCCGGAAATTTATGCGCATCCGGATGAGTTAAATATCGGGTATCCAAAGAAATACATCTGGCCCCAAATTGATCTCAATAAAAGCCCCCAGCAATGGTTTGAAATTCTATTTGAGAAAAACGTTATTACACATTTTAAGGAGGGATACAAAAAAGGTCATAAGTCAGAAAAGCGGTATCCTTTTATTTTTTTGCCAACCCTCCAAAATGAAATTTTTCTTAAGTGTATACAGTCAAACGACTCAATAACATTACGCGACATATTTGACAGTTACATGACATCGTATTTTGGTGCCTGGCTAAATTACCAATTCGGATCTTTGCAGAAAAAATTTATCACTGCTTTCACTCCCCGGTTAACAATACAGAAAGAAAATGTTGAATCGTTTTTTGAGATTTATCCGGATGGACGCATTATTTCAATTATCAGGGATCCAAAAAACTGGTTTCCATCCGCCGTCAGACATGGCTCAAAAAAATACAGCGATTTAGAGGCTGCATTAAACCAGTGGAATGAGAATGCCCTGGCAATGATAAGCAATAAAGATAAATATGGCCCAAAAGTCATTATTATTCATTTTGAAGATTTAATCCGCAATACCGAAGCTGTCATGAGTTGTGTGGCGGAACTATTGGGAATAATATTTGATGATATTTTGCTGATACCTACTTTTAATAAAATTCCAATCAGGGCCAACACGAGTTTCGAAGCACCTCCACACGGAATCATAAGTTCTACGCTTGATAGATACAAAACATTATCAGCGCAAGAATTGGAGACTATTCGCCGTATGACCGACGCGTTATACAGGGAGGTGTTGGAGCGGGCTGTTTGTCTGTAACAAAAAAATCCTGTGAAGTTTAAGGGTGGGTTTTAAATCAATGAACAGATATCAAAATCCGGTTTTCATCGCCGGAATGCCGAGGTCTGGAACGACGTTGCTGCACGCAATATTGTGCAAATTAGGGCCGTATTTTCCGATGCCGGAAACCCATTTCTTTTCCAATGCCGCTTACGGCATGCCCGATCGAAATTTGAGCCCCAAGAACCTCAAAAAAATTCGGCGTGTATTGAGAAAACGGGCACGAATCGAAATTGATGAACAATTCCCTCCCGAATTGAATTCAAAAAAAGATTTTTTCGAATACGTGATCGCAAAATTCAATCGCCAGCAGGCAGACACATTTCTGGAGAAGACACCCCGGCACGTGTTCTTTTATGATGAAATCATGCGCAGCTATCCTGGCGCCAAATTCATCCTTATGATCAGAGAACCCAAAAACGTTATCAGTTCTCAACTCACTTACACACACAAATCTGACAAATCCGTTATCCGACTATCAATGCTTTTTAATAAGATCGCAAATGCAATCGTTGCGCTCAGAAACCACCCCAATGTGCGAGTGATCCGATATGAAGAGCTGACCGACGATACGGAAGCGATCCTGAGAGAACTATGCCTTTTTTTAAGCCTGCCCTATGATCCGGGCGTTCTTGAAAATGTTGCTGCACCGCCCGAGATTATTACGAAAGATGCGTATTGGCAGGAGCGCAACCTCGGTTTGAATAAGATAAAGAAAAATGACCCGCAAAAGTGGCGTAAGTTTCTGAATGATGGCCAGGCCAATATCGTCAATTTTTTTACCTCCAGGACAGCAGCAGCTTTCGGCTATTCTTTAAACTACGTATGGAAGGGGTTTATTCAGGGCTGCCTTCAGGATATCTCAAAACTGGTCAAGCAGAAAGAGTTTAAAAAATTATTTCACAAAGAGCATGGATGAACAAGGGCAGCTTATTTTCAATAAAAATAAAAAAATTATGAGTTGATTCGGAAGACCTGATCGAATATTTGTTTAACTTTTAAATCATTTCCGATCCCCAATATTTTTTGCAATCGCACTATGCGTTCATGTAATTCCTGTGATGAAATTCCTGGATAGCGATGGCGCCGCAGCTCGGTTCGTTTGTTTCGCTTTCGCATGCGCCGCCTGATTGTCATGTACCATCCCTGTAACCGTTCGCGGGTGCCCGGGCCTGATAATGTTGAATGGTTTGCGATAATTTTTTCAATAACATCGACAATGCGCTCACTTGCCAGCGGACCCTTCTGTGCCGCCAGATAATCATCAATGAGTGCCTTGGTCTTCGGTCGCTCCGGCCGCCCTATTTCACCGGCGAGAATTCTGGTTAAGGTACTGCGCAATTCTTCAAAATTGAAGCACGGGTAACTCAGGCAATTGGGTAATCTGTAAAAACCGTGGTCATAATGCTCATTTACTGTTGGGCGATAACTGATGGCCGGAACTCCCATTAAATAGGCCTCGACGCCGGTGGTGCAACCATTGTGAATGAGCGCTTCCGCACCCAAAAGCCAGAGAACCACATTGCCCTCATTGGTAACGTGCACTCGCTTCAATCGCTTTGCAATGCTTTGTTACACGTCTTAATCTTCCACCGGGTGCGGCCTCACGATGATGGTATGGTCCGCAAATGCTTGATTGAGTGCGGGGATAAGTTGCTGAAAATCCTTAAAGAGGGCCTTTTTAAGTTTCTCAAACCCTCTGGCATACGCAAAGGTCATCCCAACCGCTGAACGTCCAAACTTCGGTTTTGCGCCGGCATTGCTGACCGGCAAAAATAGATTTTGATAAGGGTAAAACGCATTGACATGTTTGAAATTCGTATTGATCAGAATGAATTTGCCGTATTTATGCCGGAGCGCATCTGCTTCATTTTGATAGAGTGCACTTAATTCGGGCCTGAGAAGGTCGGCCCGGGGGTGCCCGGTCACATGAATCGGCATATCCGGTGGAAGATGGCGATACCTGCGCCACAGCTCAACATTATCCTTTCCCCACGCGAACAGGTGAGATACCAATTGAACTGCATCCGCAGACAGTCTGCGTGAATAGTACATTTCAGGCGGCAAATGTACCAATGCCTCCTCATCCCAGGCAACCACTTGATGCCCGAGTTTGGCTAAAATTCTGAAAAACTTCGCATTGCCTGACTTCATCCGGTATGCAAAATAAATCCCCCTGGGAAAAGAGGTGATTCGAGATTCTATCTCTCGATTGGGCCCGATCAACACCGGGAAGCCGCGCGAGGCTGCAATACATGCCAGCAGCAGCTTGGCGTCAAGTTCTCGCCACTGGCTTTCGACTGGAATGATGAGAGGCACCTTTTTGTGCGATTTATTCATATAACAAGGGATCGGACCGGTCGAGGTTTTCGACGGATAAATGCACTAAAAAATAAGCAATTAAACGGCTTACAGGGAAAAATTAAACTCTCTTAATCTATAGTATCGATTCGCAATGTCAAGAAATCTCAACATAGGCCTTAATTTTATATCGGCCCTGCTTTAAAAATGGCAGATAATTCTTTCGGCAAAATGAATTGGCCTTGCCTGTGACCGGAAAATACTGTATGAAATTAGCATAAATTTAAGTATATTACCAAAAATTGATTATATAAACTGTATATCAGTTTCCGATGATTTCAAGAATGCATATCAACCAACCGGTAATCGGCGCTCGAGAAAGCTACAAAAGAGCACCAATGCAACCGGAAATCTGCCTGCAGGCAGACCTGTCTGTTGTGATCGGTACGCGAAACCGAAAAGAAATATTACAAAAATGTCTGAATGCTTTGATCGGCAAGATCAAAACCAGCCACCAGATTATTGTTATCGATGCCGGCTCCACTGATGGCACGATTGAATACCTTAAAGATATTGCGGACATCCATCTGATCTGCGACGGAAAACCGATCGGCCAGGCGCAAAGTTTCAACCGTGTATTTCCCTCTCTGAAAAGCAAGTTTATTTGCTGGTTGAGCGATGACAACGTCGTTCAGCCCGGGGCTTTAGACACAGCGGTTGAAATTTTAGTGAAAAACAATAAAATCGGTCTGGTGGCATTAAAAGTGAAAGAGATTGTCGGGCGCCGGTCCAGGCTGCCTTACATCGGCGGCATTCGCAAAACCGGAATTTTGAATTGCAACCAGGGTATTATTCGCTCTGATTTATTTAAAAAAGTAGGATATTTCGATGAATCGTTTAAAAATTACGGCATCGATCCCGATCTGACCGCAAAGGTCCTGCTAACCGGCTACCGGGTGGTATACACCAAAACCGTTGCCATTCATCACTTTCGTGTACACGGCACTGAAGATTC
>JAFDCA010000654.1 GCA_019313025.1 Deltaproteobacteria bacterium | reverse complement strand
GGTGCTGGATGAGATAAAACCCGGTCTTTCGGAAACCATACAGGCGGCCGTTAGTGACGCCTGCGAACTGATCATGCAATACGTTACCTCAAAGAACCCAAAGAAGCCCTATGAAGATCAAGGATTATAATCGAAATCTCAGCGACAAAAAATACGATATTTCCGAGTCAGAAACCCCACCAATATGATATTTACATTCCTGGCTTTCCTGTGATAGACTTTTGTATTGGCTCGAACTAACCTCCAGCCAGGCTCAAAAGATTTTTCTCATGATAAAGCACATAATATATATTAAGAGAGATTGATAATGAATCAAAATAATCGATCCAAAAATAAATCTTTGGTAAAGTCGACTTCTTTGTCTAACGAATTCGGTCAAACCATCAATGTGGCCATCGTCGGCGGCGGCAGGGCATGTAAATATTTTCTGGATCTTCTCAGCAGTGAATCCTTCACCTACCTGAAGATCAATATTGTCGGTGTTTGTGATATAAATCCAGAGGCTGAGGGCCTTGCTCTGGCCAAAGAAATGGGAATCTATACCACAAATAATTTTCAAGATCTCTTTAAAATAAAAAATCTAGACAGCATCATTGAGCTGACCGGCAAAGAAGATGTATTACTAGAAATCATACGTCTAAGACCCATTGACGTTGGGGTTATCGAGCATAACATCGGAAGATTGATGCGAAAACTCTTTGAAGTCGATCAACGCCTTAGTGAAACAGAAACGCAATTGGTCTTTGAAAAAAATTTTTCCGACTTTCTCATTCAGCAAAGCACCGCTGCCATTGTGATTTTAAATACAGATTTTGAAATCGTTGAAACAAATAATCCATACCTGAAAGCAGTTAATAAATCGAAAGAAGAGGTTATTGGAAGATATTGTTACGAAATCTCCCATGGCTACAGCGTTCCATGTTCGAGTTCGCGTCCTGACATGAAATGCCCATTGGTGGAGACCTTAAGAAACGGTAAGTCTGCTCATGTTATTCACGAACACCCCGAACCAGGAGGTCATTTCAAGTTCTGCAATTTGGTCACTTACCCATTGAGGAATCAAAACGGTGAAATTTATCGAATCATAGAGGTTTGGAGAGATATCACAGAGCAATTGTCATACCGTTGGGATAAACAGGTCAAAGAATTAAAATCTAATCTTCAAAAACTGGTTCAGGAAGATCGTATGATCTCTTTGGGAAAACTGGTAGCCAGTTGCGTCCATGAAATCAACAACCCTATTCAAGGATTGCTAACCTTTTCGCATTTAATGCAGGAAATACTTACCGAAGGTCAACCGAGTTCAGAAGATCTGAAGCAGTTCAAGAGCCATCTTTCCTTTATGTCCAAAGAACTGGAACGTTGCGGCAATATCGTTTCCGGCCTTCTTTCATTTTCCCGTGAAACCCCAAAGGAATTCAAAAAAATTGATATTAACGATGTCTTAAATACGGTTATTACCTTAACTCGACACAAAATGGAGCTTCGAAATGTCCAGCTGATTGTCCGGCTTTACCCTGGATTTTTAATGATCCAGGGAGATGAACGGGAACTGCAACAATGCTTTCTCAATCTGATTTTCAATGCCATAGAAGCCATGCCGAAAGGCGGACAACTACAGATCAATTCGAAACTTGATGATAAGAAAATTATTCGAATAGAGATCCAAGACACCGGCTATGGAATCCCCAAGGAAAATTTGGGGCACATTTTTGATCCTTTTTATACCACAAAAGCAGAAGGGGAAGGTACCGGTCTCGGGTTGTCCATCGTTTACGGCATTACGAAAAATCATAAAGGCAACATCAAAGTCAACAGTAAAGTGGGAGAAGGGAGTTCGTTTGTTTTAACTTTCCCAGTACTGTAGCTTCTTCGCCCATTGGAGGAAAATATGGATAGAAAAATGAGTGTCATGATTGTGGATGATGAGGCGATTGTTCGAGAATCCCTTTTCCATTGGTTTAAAAAATACGGCCACATCGTAGAAACCGCTGCATCCGGCTTTGAGGCCTTGGAAAAACTGGAAACATATCCTTTTCAGCTTCTTTTCGTAGATATCAAGATGCCGGGAATGGATGGCATCGAATTGCTGGAAAAGGTTAAAATGGAATATCCGGATACAATTGTAATTATTATTACCGCCTACGGATCCATTGAATCGGCTGTTAGCGCCATGCGAATCGGCGCCAGCGACTATCTGCTTAAACCTTTTAAACCGGATCAACTCTCTCTTGTCATGGAGCGGATATCTGTTCAAAAAAGACTCGTAACCCAATATAATTATCTGAAAGGGCATTTGGAAAAAATTACCCGTTTCGACAATATTATCGGACAGTCATCGGAAATGGAGAAGGTTTTCAACCTCATTCCAGAAGTTGCTCAGAGTGATGCGTCTATTTTGCTTGCCGGGGAAACCGGCACCGGCAAGGAGCTGGTGGCCAAAGCCATTCATGCGGAAAGCCGCCGATCTCATCTTCCCTTTATCGCTATCAACTGCGGTGCAATGCCGGAATCTTTATTGGAAAGCGAACTTTTTGGCCATCAAAAAGGGGTGTTCACTGGTGCCACCCGCGCCCGTAAAGGTTTTTTGGAGGTGGTTTCTGGAGGCACTCTCTTTTTGGACGAAATTGGAGAAATCAGCTCTAAAATGCAGATCAATTTATTGCGGGTTCTGGAAGAAAAGAAAATAACGAGTATTGGGAGCAGAGAGCCTGTAGATGTTGATTTCAGGCTTATCTCGGCCACACGAAGGAATCTGAAAAAGGAAGTTGCTGAAGGCGCTTTCAGAGAAGATTTTTTTTATCGCATTAATGTCATTATGATCGAAATTCCGCCGCTTAGAAAAAGAAAGGAGGACATTCCGTTACTGGTTGAACACTTTCTTAAAAAATACTGCCAGGAGACCACCAAATACGTCGATCATGTCACCCGTAATGCAATGGACTTGTTAAAACGCTATGATTGGCCCGGAAATGTCAGGGAATTGGAAAATGCCGTTGAACGGGCAGTAGTTCTTTCTAAATCCCGCACCTTGGGTGTTGAAGATTTATCCTTCATTCGGCCGCCTGATAAACCTTTTTCAAAAGCTCTATCCTTACGTGAAATGGAAAAGACGTATATTCAACAAGTTCTAGAGGAGAACAATTGGAATGTGACCCAATCTGCTAAAATTTTAGAAATCAACCGGGTCACACTTCACAAAATGATGAAACGGTATCGTTTGGAAAGGCCCTAAAGGTTGATCTCTAAGGTAAAATCCGTCGGTTTAGTACCGCTGGGAAATGTCCCCGAAATCGATTTAAAAGTTCTTGCCGAACATATCACCAGTTGCTTCAAACTGACCGCTCAAATTCTTCCCCCATTCGAACCACCTGACAATGCTCTCGATGAAAGACGGTTGCAGTATGATGCCGGTATTATCATTGAAGCCATGGAGAATGTACAATTTGGAAATCATGACAAGGTTATCGGTGTTCTCAACAAGGATCTTTTCATTCCTATTTTTACCCATGTCTTCGGCGAAGCCAGACAAGGAGGAAAATGCGGTCTGGTTTCATTATTCAGACTGGCAAAAAATCCCGATGGTTCTACTCCGCCCAGTGCCATCATTCAAGAACGTGCGGCAAAAGTAGCACTTCATGAGCTCGGCCATCTTTTAGATCTGCTTCATTGCGAGCATAAACAATGTCTCATGCACTTCGCAGGAGGTATCGATGAAGTAGATAAAATGTCCCTTGACCTTTGCGAGTATTGCTCGATTTTCCTCCAGGACAAACTTCATTGATGGGTTGAAGGGTCGATTTGTCAAGTGATTATTCCGTGAATTGGCTACAATGGCTGTAGCCAAAAGCAACATTTATCTATTTTGTTGATTTTACTATAATTTTAAATAAAATATTCATTTAAACCTTTCCATGATGTAGCCAAAGTATTCATCCTTCCTCAATCAACAGAAAATTCCAATGCATCCTTTCTTAGGGCGATATCAAAAAATAAGAACAATTCCAACAGGTAATCTTTAAAAAAAAACATTTTGTCAAGGTTTGGCATTCTCATTGCAATTACATTCACCAAAAGATGAATATACGTGTGGTTTCATTTTGGTCTGGAAAAGTGCTGATGTGCGTTTCGACTCCGTATGGTTTTACCGTCTCTATGAAAGGGGGTCATGATCATGAACATTAATACATATGATTGGAAAACAAAAGATGCGGCCGGACGAAAAAAAGGGTCAATTGTAAAGAATCATATCAGCGCCGATCAGCCCTTTGAGTATGAAGAAGTCGTTGCAATAGCCGGATCGGAATATGTCAGAAGCCTGCATTCTGACGGTGTAACTTTCATTCCATACGAGGAACTGAGAAAATATTATACCGTTT
>JAFDCA010000653.1 GCA_019313025.1 Deltaproteobacteria bacterium | reverse complement strand
CGAATGCACAAGAGAATGTGCATCATCGCACAGTTTATTGTGCATTCAAAGAAAAACCTTGAATGTTTAAAATTAGGCGGGCCATTTACGCCTTATGTTTAATTTGAAAAAATAAAAAACATGATTATTAAGTCTCTTGGTTTACTTCTTCAATGCTCACTGTTTCTTTTTGAGCGATCCAACTGAAGAACAGATCCACGCAATTGGGGCACAGCTGGGTGCCGGTGGCGTCTTCAAAAATTTGAAGTGCTTTTCCTTTGACCATTCCCTTACGGTAGGGCCTGTCACTTGTCAAAGAATGATAGGTGTCTGCAACAGCCGTCATCCGCTCCCATAAATGGATATTATCTCCTTTAAGGCCCTGAGGATATCCTTTGCCGTCAAGACGTTCGTGGTGAGACAAGACAATGGGTATGACATCCGAAAAACTTGGAATTGACTTTATAATATTGGCGCCGATGACAGGGTGTTTTTTTATGTGAGCGAACTCTTGTTCTGTCAACCGTCCGGGTTTGAGAAGAATTTCATCACGGACGCCAATCTTTCCGATATCATGGAGTCTTCCACCAATGGTAACGGTTTCGATTTCTTTTTGACTGGCTCCGGCGATGCCTAGCATACCGGAGACGATTCTGCCGACTGCCTCAGAATGTCCTCTGGTATAATTGTCCCGGGCTTCAAGTGCGGTGATAAGACTGGTGATGCTTGCGATCATAAGATTTCGTTCGGAATCCAGACGCTCTCTTTCCATCAGCAGCATATGAAACTGATCAGACATCATCTTTTCAACGAGGATGACCAGTTCGTCGATATTGAATGGCTTGCAAAGATAGGCCGAAGCACCATTTTGCAACATTCGCTTCATATAGCCACGGTCTGTTTTAGAGCTCATTGCAACGATCGGTACCGTCGACAATTCAGGATTCGTGTGAACCGTTCCGCAGAATTCAAATCCGTTGACATCCGGCATCTCAATATCGGTGAGTATCAGGTCCGGCTTAAGGGTATCCAGCAACTGCAAGGCTTTTTTTCCGTTTTCGGCAGTAATTACCTTAAATCCAGCTTCTGCCAGGCCTTTTTCGACAATTTGGAGCACAACCCTTGAATCATCCACAACCATGACAAGGCGTTCGCGTTTAAACTTGGATTTTGACAAAACACTTTCTACGGTTTCAAACAGGCGGTTCTGTATTTCATACTTTGACAGATATGCGGATGCACCTGCTTGGAACCCCTTGTCAACATCACTTTCAGAATCAAAGGTACTCACCATGACCACAGGGGTTCGTTGGGTGGATGGGTTTTTTTTAAGAGTGCGGCATAAATCAATACCGTTGATTTTCGGCATGTCGATATCGCTGACGACAATATCGAAATTTTCCTGTAATGCCAAATTGAGGCCCTCTTGTCCATCTTCAGCCAAAACGATTTCAGCATTCATTGACGCCAGTATTTTTTTCATGCTTGTCCGAAACACGGCACTATCATCAACAATTAGAATTCGACGGTCGCTCATCACGGGCTCCATTTATTCGGGCCATTAACAGATTGAATTCCAACCAGAATTTCTCGCGAAACACATCTATAAGAAACAAATTAAACTATTGGATATTCTCGCATATTCTTTTTTTTTATTTATCGGAATTTTATCTAATTTTATATCGGCCGATTTGAAAAAAACTTTAATAATGACCGAAATTTATCAGGATATGAGGGTCATGGTTTATCAGAAGATACAATAATGATAATTCAGGTAAAATGTTCATCTCTGCACATCTTTTTGTGCAAAGCAGTTGGAATTTGCTCACCCTCTGGTTTAATTATCGTAAGTACATATCCGATTCAATTTGACACAAAAATTGCCTTCCTTTATTATTTTTTAAATAAAAAAAATAAACCCCTGTAGCTTGGGATACTTTGAAAAAGAAACATGGATAAAATCATAGACATACAAAACCTGGTAAAGCAATTCAATGGATTGACGGCCGTGAACGACATCTCATTTTCCGTGGAACGGGGTGAGTTTTTCGGCCTGCTGGGCCCCAACGGCGCCGGCAAAACCACAACCATCCGCATGCTGTACGGATTTTCACCCCCGACACGAGGCAAACTGCGAATCTTCGGCATGGACATCAAAACCGATTTTCGAAAGATCAAATCAAGAATCGGTGTCTGTCAGCAGGACAACACCCTGGACCCGGATCTGAGTGTGGAACAGAATCTTCATGTATTTGCCGGATATTTTTCGATTCCTAAAAAAGAAGCGGTTGAACGAACCGAAGAACTTCTCGATTTTTTCGCGCTGAGCCATAAAAAAGATGCCAAAGTCATGGAACTTTCCGGTGGAATGGCGCGCCGGCTGATTCTGGCCAGATCGTTGATCAACCGGCCGGAACTGTTGATTCTGGATGAGCCCACCACCGGACTCGATCCTCAGTCCCGGCACCAGGTCTGGGAAAAGCTGGAGGATCTTAAAAAGACCGGCCTTACCGTGGTCATCACCACCCATTACATGGAGGAGGCCTCTCACCTCTGTGATCGACTGATCATTGTCGACCACGGTAAAATTCTGGTGAATGGCAGCCCGGAAGCGCTGATCGAGCGTTATGCCGGCAAGAATATCATCGAAATCGAGGGGCCGGAGCAGACGCTGATCGAATATGTTAAAAAGCACGATATCGGACACGATGATCTTGGCCGGCGTTTGATATTGTATGAAACAGAAACAAAAGATTTGAACCATACCATTCGAGAACAATTTTGCAGCGAAAAGTGCATTTACCGCAACAGCACGCTGGAAGATGTTTTTTTGCGTTTGACCGGAAGGGGGCTTCGAGAATGATCGATCCCAAAGCATTTTCATGGCGATTTCTGAGGGTCTGGGAAAGAAATCTGGTGGTTTACAAAAAAATCTGGAAGGTGAATTTTTTGACACCGCTGTTCGAACCGCTGTTTTACATTCTGGCGTTTGGCTTGGGATTCAGCGGGTTGATCGACAAGGTTCAGTACGGAGGGACCGATTTTTCTTACACGGCGTTTATCGCACCGGCGTTGATTGCCACGGCGGTGATGTGGAATTCGTTTTTTGAAACCACCTACGGATCATTTGTTCGAATGTATTATCAAAAGACGTTTGACGGCATACTGGCGACACCATTGTCCCTGGAAGAAATCATTATCGCTGAAATTGCCTGGAGTGCCACCAAAGCGGCAGGTGCCGCAACCATCATGTTAATGGTGCTCGGCCTGCTGGGGTTTATTCAGTTTCCTTTGGGGCTCTTGCTGATTCCGCTTGCATTTTTCGGCGGTCTGGCTTTTGGGGCCATCGGCATGTTCTTTACAGGGATTACACCCACCATCGACATGTTCAATCTTCCCATATTTCTTTTCATTACGCCGATGTTTTTGTTCAGCGGAACATTCTTTCCTGTGTCCAATTTGCCGGCCTGGGCGCAGCCCGCTGCACTGGCCTTCCCTCTCTATCATGTGGCCGAGTTGGCCCGGCGGTTCAGTATGGGGACCAACGAAACCGCACCGATCATCAGTATTATTTACCTTGCCGTATTTTTTATTTTCTTTACCAGCCTTGCACTGAGTAAAATGAAAAAAAGACTCATTCAATAAATCGTCACTATAATTTTTTGTAATTCACATATATCTTCTTAATACCGCCGCCGATAAGAATAACCCCCATAAGATAGAAACAAAAACGGATAAAGCCGATCACCGAAGAAAACTGCTGTATCTGTTCGACCTTTGGCATCACCTGGGGTATCCTGTAAAAAACACCGATGCCCGCTAAGGTCAGGGCAATGCCATAGATGACTTGAAAAACCGGTTTGTTTTTACCCGTAGTATTGTTTTGGCTATTGCTCGATTTTTCTGGTTTCATAACTTTATTTCAGCTTCGATCGGTTAAATATAAAGGGTACGAGGATTCAAGGGGTCAAGAGTTAGGTTTAAACTTGTGCCCGAACGAAAACTAGGATTTTTCGTTAAGATCAAGGAAGACGAAAATTTTAACCACAGGAATACTGGTAGTATTTCGAGGATTAAAATTTGAGTCTGACACAGATATTGGCGAAAAAGACAGTTTTCGTTCAGGCACAAACTAGCCTCCGAGATACACCTCCTTAACCCTTGGATTGTCCAGCAACTCCTCGGCCAGACCCTCCATTACAATTTCGCCCCTTTCAAGCACATAGGAGTGATGGGCCACCTTAAGGGCAGCCCGTGCATTCT
>JAFDCA010000652.1 GCA_019313025.1 Deltaproteobacteria bacterium | reverse complement strand
TCCGTTTCATCCGCCGGATAATTTCGTTGAGATCTGCAAGAACTCGCAAACAAAAGCGCGTAAAAGAGAACATGTCCATGGCTTTTTAGAATATCGTTCAGTAGTTTGATTTTATTTTTTTAATTTGAAATACTTCGAAGATGTTCTCTTTAACGCGCTCTAATTTGCTCAGACAGCTTCCCGACCTCAACGAAATCATCCGATGGCTTACGGTAAATCGTGACCGTTATTCATTCAATCGGAACATATTTTTTTTTTTTTTTTTAGTTATGATTAAAAAGTGAGTATGACCTGAAACGTCCGTTCGTGGAACCGGAGAAATTTCATGTCGACCTCAGATGTCGAAAAACGCGTTTGTGCAAGCGTTCCATGCAGGAAGCACGGATACTACCGTTATGTCGTTGATAGGAACGGGCCTCTTCCATGAAATAGGCTAGAATATCCATGTTTTCCGATAAATCGCTCCCATCTTTCTGGTCCGATGAAAGGCGTGCTGTTAAGGCCAAAAGGCCATAGAGGTAAACGCTTAAAAAAGTGATTCGGCGAAGGAAAAATTGCTTTTCCGTGACGTTGCGACCATAAATCATAAGTTCGACAACCATCAAAAAACGAATGCGTCGTGAAAGGGATTTTGCCAGCCGTACAGCATGGTTCAAACGATGGTGTTTGAATTTCATTTTCCAAGAACTCCGGCGGAAAAGCATTTTCAATAGTTGACGAAACTGTGATATTTTACCGGGATATGCTTTTTGAATTTGTTTGGTCAGGGCTCGAATAACAAACAACGCCGGATAAATGGAATGAATTTCTGTGGTCCCTTCAAAGATGGTGGTGACCCGAAAATCACGCATACGCATTTCATAAGGCTGGGTACTCAAATAGCCGGATCCACCGGCCACCTGAAGGGCATCGTAAAGCGAGTTCCATGCCCTGGTGGTACCGAACAGCTTACAATGCGAGCTCTCAATGGCCACCGGTGCTAAAGGGTTTTTTTCAAGCATGGCTGCCGTAAATGCCGTAATCGTCGAGACCACTGAAGCATTCACTCGAGCTGTCACGATTTTTTCCTGAGTCAGTTCATAATTCTGAATGGGTTGGCCGAACTGGATTCGGTTCTTGGAACGTTTGAGCATATCTTCCACCGCCTGGTTGAGAATTCCGACCGACGAGGCCCCCAGTGCCAATCGTCCGTAGTTAAGAATGGTCATGGCGATTTTAAAGCCGTCTCCGGGTTTGCCCAGTAAATTTTCTTTGGGAACGCGGACATCCTTAAAATGAACGGCAGCCGTAGAACTGGCTTTTAACCCCATCTTTGGAATGTCTTTTCCGATCTTGACCCCCTCCCATCCGGTTTCAACGATAAAAGCGCCCATAAAACCGGGTCGCTGGGGATCCATTTGGGCAAAAACGGTCATGGCCCGGGCGTAATTGGCATTGGTGATATATGCTTTGCTGCCATTAAGCATATAGTAATTGCCGTCATCGGACAGCGTGGCCGTGGTTTCGATGTGTTTGGCATCAGATCCGCGTTTCGGTTCGGTCAGGGCATAAGAGAAAATCATTTCTCCAGAAGCCGCCTTGGGCAGATAATATTGCTTTTGCTGCTTGTTTCCGAACAGTACGATCCCTTTCACTCCGATGGAAAGATGGGCCAGAGATGTAAATCCCAAGGCCAAACTTTCGGTGGCGACCACCTCCACGACCTTCAGATAATTGCGCAGGCTCAATCCAGCACCGCCATAGGCTGAAGGGATATTTAGACCGAAAAAACCGATGGTTTTCAACTTTTCCAACAGTTCCGCACTTACACGGCCGTCGACTTCCAGTTGCCGGGGCGGGTATTGTTGACTGATTTCAATGTAGTGTTCAATAAAATCGTGCGTACGGTTATCGTATTTAGATTCTTTGAATTCATAAAATGTGTCTTCGTTCAAATGGCCAAAATAAGCATCTGCCAGAAAGTTATTAAATTTCATCGTAAGTACCTCCATCATCCCATGCGGTGGGGTGGCCTAAGGTTTGAACACCGAAAGGGCCGATGATTGGCGTCCATTTGGCTCAAGTGAAGCTTTACCCGCTTTAGAGCACGGGGCTTGCGGGGAGCATGCCGGTCAATCGGCGATTCGGATTGAATTACCAGATACTGAAATAGTGGTCAATCGGCTTTTACCAGTGAGTCGTTTAACATGAGATAAACATTACAGGTAAGATAAAAAATCGGGTGAACCCTAACCAAATCTTTATCTTTCGGATTCATCCATGAGCCTACAAAAATCGGCTTTTTCATCGGGAAGGCATGTTCGGTTGACCATCCATCGCAACGTAAGGGGGGCCATCAGGGTGGTGACGAAAGCCATAAGTACCAAAGCGGAAAATTGAGACTGGGTCAGCAGGGGAGCGTTAATGGTTCCATCGGCCAACAGCGTGTCACTGTATTTTATGACCACCATTGCCACCACCAACTCCACTGCGCCACGGCCGTTCATTCCGAATCCGATAATTACCGACTCGTAAAAATTGTATTTAAACGCAGCTGCGCCGAGTCCGCAACCCACGAGTTTTCCCATCACCGCCACCAAAATCAATACTGCGGCAAATCCAATAAATGTTGCATCGGTTGGAACATGAAGATGGAAAGAGAGGGTGGCGAAGAAAATGGGCACCAAGAAGCCGTAACTGATTCCCAGAAATCGATCGTTGATGATTTTAAATACACGATCATCCATGATTTCTTTTCTGACAAACTGGCCGGCCAAAAATGCGCCGATAATCAAATGAAGCCCTGCCTGTTCAGCCAGAAAAGCCATAACCAAAGCGGTGACAATGGCAAAAGTAAAGGCTTTTTCTCCACGATTGGTCAGCCGACGGGTAATTTTTGGCATAACGTAATGGCCGACAGTGATGGTAAATCCAAAAAATGCAACCACCTTTAATACGATCCAAAGCATTGGTTTAAATGCCACGGATCCGGTTTCGGCCAATCCCAGCAATACGGATAAGGCCATCAAGGACAGGATATCATCGGCAATGGCCGCTCCGATGATAATATGACCGATACTGCTATGATGAATTTTCATGGAATGAAGAATCACAGCTTGAACGGCAATGGCAGTAATCGATACCCCCATTCCCACAAAGAGAGACTGATAGACGGTTCCGCCAAAGAGCCAGGCAGCAAGATAACCCAGAGTAAAAGGTAGGATAAAACCGCCGATGGCGACGGATAAAGAGGGCCACATGTTTTCCAAAAGTTCTTTGGGATTTAGCTCCATGCCGGTATGGAACATTACAAAAAAAATACCAAGTTCCGCGAGTATTTCCAAACCGGGGGATGAGGACACGATGCCCAATAATGGCGGACCGAGGATCACTCCGGCCAAAAGTTCTCCCAGCATTGCCGGAAGACCGTATCGTGAAAATGCCAATCCCAAGATCCACGCTGTTGACAGAATCAAAAACAAGTTAATGATGAGTTTTGCTGTTATCATCGTCCGTTCCTGTGTTGATGCGGTGAAATGGGAGCGATATAATTATCCGTCAACAAATAACATTACCGTTTCATTATTCAAATCTTTATAGATTGTCAACAGGGGTCATTTTAATTGATTTTAACCGGTAAGATTAAATCAATATTCGTGTATTCTAATAAATTTTTACCGAATAACCTTTTTATGAAAAATCAATGAAAAAGAGCCGTTAGAAACGGCTCCTTTAGGATTGGCTCATAACAGCCAAATGAGAATCTAACTGTTATCACGGGAACTTGATGGTGATTTTTTCTTTATTATCTTTTGCTTTGAACTTTATGTTGAGTTCAAGGCTGTCGTTTCGTATACCCAAAGAAAGCGGTGTTTTTCCCTTCTCCTCTTCGATATGGGTAATTTCTCGAACTGCATCCACAATCTTTTTGCCCACCTCATTACCGGGAGACGGCAGTTCGGTATCACGGTATTCGGCGACGACGCGCACATTTCCGTCCGGATTACGGGTGATGGTAATTTCTTCAGCATTGTTATTGACCCCGTGCAGAGCCACCAGCGCCAACCACTTGACAGCGGCTTCGTCTTTATCTTCTTCGTCTTTGACGATAGACATCTCTTTGAGGGGATCGCCGGTGGCATAACAGTCACACATTTCCTGAACCTTGAGATGTAAGTTTCGTTTTTCTTTCATTTTGAACCTCCTTTAAACCACTGTACCCCAGACTTGATACAGGAGTTCACAAACATAATGCATCATCCACCTGCTGTTTGTGGAAAAGCCGTATTGGCATATAAGTACTCCATCTTTTCTTTATGCTTCAACTCTTCATTGGCCATTTTCAGCAGCATTTCTTTGACGTTGTTTTCTTCATGCATTTTGGCCAGTTCCTTATAAAACTGGTGGGATCTGAATTCTCTGTGAGAGGCGATCAGATAAACATCTTCTCTCTTTGTTTCTTTTGTAATTTCAGGTTCTTCAAGATACTCCGATATCTTGTATTCCACAACCGCGGTCATCCTCAACGCATCCGGACCGTAATCCCCATCTCGGTAATTCACAAGGAACGCTTTATGTTTTTTTTCCTCATTGGCGATGAACTCAACCGTATCCTTAATGCTTGGATCTTCCAGTTTGTTAAAGATATCCATGTAAAAATCGTACGCTTCCTCTTCTCTTTGGATCGCCAAATCAATGATTTCTGAAAGTTGCTTGTCCATACCCCCCGCCTCCTTTTTTGAATGTTGATTTATTTACGAAACCGATAAAGATATTAACTTAATAATAGATACAAAAAAACTTATGTCAACCGGCACCGAACCGGAGCGTTGGAATTCCAAAAAGAGGGTAATTATAATCGACGTTTCCGATGCCGAGCCCTAAGATCCCCTGGCTGCAGAACATTTGCACCGAATCGTAGAAATCGCTGAATCCATGAGGCGCGACATCATAATCCCCAAACGCCATGAAAGGGATTTTCCTATGGTTCATCAGATGTTGAAAGTGTGTGTGGGTAACGGTTAAAAACTGGATCCCTTCCGGCCCAAAACAGGTGTCTTCATCAAGTCTTGTTAGCAGCTGAGAGATTTTTAAATTTTGGTATCTTTCACCGGTCTGGATCTTTGAAAAGTAAAAGCCTTTGGGTCTTGATGGTGCTCCCGAACGCAAACGGAAATAATCGGGCTTGTCAAAGTGAATATACTCGCACTGCCACGTTTTACCCTTTCTATACTTACAGGCATATTCCCAGGCCATTTTGCCCGAAAGAATCGAATCGGCATTGCCATGGCCGTCATCCCCAAACCCGTATGATAGGATTACATCGACAAATCCGTCGAACCTGTCTTTGTCTGTTATTTGGGGCGGCGCTTTAATCCCACCGAATTCATCCTTTCGAATACCCCATGCCATCTTTTCATTGGCTTTTTGCCAGGAATCGATTTGTCGGGTAACAGGCAAAATGGTATCTTTCTGATCGTGGGACTTGCTTCCGGAAAGAAAAATGAGGCCTCTCAACGCTTTTAAAATATCAAAAATATGCATCATTCAAACTATTTCGTTTTATCAACATGTTCTTGGTTATCGTAAAGACGAAAATGATGCTGCATGTTTATCATACACCATGATGGATGTTGATACAATAGGATGAATACTTGCGTATACGGCGGATGAGTGATGCTTAAAACAACAGAATACAGTGCCGTTGATGAAAAAAAGACAGGCGATACGAGGTATTTATAAAAAAAATAACCGGGATAATATCCTAAAAAGGACTGTTTCATCCCGGTTAAAGAGTCTTATTCGAATCGTCGGAAAAAGATGTAGATTTATTTCCAGCAGGGATGTCCGGATGAAGAACCGTATCCCATTGGACCGCTTCTTTTATATCCCTTACCGTAGCCATGACCCATCATTCCGGGGCCCATAAATCCTGCGCCTAAGCCGGGATTTATTTTTTTCATCTCAATCATATGTTCAATTCGTTTTTGATCTATCTGCGCTCTGAGATCGGATATTTCTTTTTGCAATTTTGCGGCATTTTGGGCGTCAGGATTCTTTTTGGCAAATTCACTTTCCAGGGCAAGTCTCTTTTCATAAAGGTTTTGCCTCAGATCTTCGGTGGATTTAAAAAAAGCCTCACGCTGTGCATCCATTTTTTGAATATCTTCATCACTCGGTTCACCTGCCAAATAACCATAGCCAGGACATCCATAACCGCCGTGATGCCATCCAGGTCCACGGTGATCCCATCCATCATGATGTCGACCGTAGCCCATTCCTCTATCGGCAAATGCATATGCACCGAATCCCAGAACAGTAAAAATTGTTAGAAAAACGACTATTTTGCTTGCAATACGTTTCATTTTTTTGTACCTCCTTTGGTTATTTTTCCTTTGCATTGCTTTTGTGCTCCATAAAAGCAAATCGCATGCCACAGTAATGACTCAAAATCAAATAGGAAATAACTCGC
>JAFDCA010000651.1 GCA_019313025.1 Deltaproteobacteria bacterium | reverse complement strand
TGTGCCGGGATTACTGTCAACAAAAATTCAATACCATTTGAGACGCTCAGCCCGACCCTTACCAGCGGCATACGCATCGGGACCCCAGCCATTACCACAAGGGGTATGAAAGTGCCCGAGATGGAGACAATTGCAACACTGATCGTCCAGGTACTTCATCATCACAGGGATGATAACATTATTGCGACAACCAAGAAGAAAGTTTTTGAGCTTTGCGAAGCGTTCCCACTTTTTTACAACCGGCAAAAAGGGGTGGGATAAAATGTCTCTGGGAGGCAGCCGTCCATCATGGGAAGCCTATTTTATGGATATTACGTTTCTGGTGGCCAGGCGTTCCACATGTCTTCGACGTGCGGTCGGAGCGATTGTCGTAAAAGATAAAAGAATTTTATCGACGGGTTACAATGGTGCACCCGCCGGCATTAAACACTGTCTTGAAACAGGATGCCTGCGGGAAAAACTGAATATTGCTTCGGGTCAAAATCATGAGCTTTGTCGCGGTATACATGCTGAGCAGAATGCGATTATTCAAGCTGCCTATCATGGTGTCTCGATAAAGGGCGCAGCACTTTTTTGTACAAACCTGCCGTGCTCCATATGTGCCAAGATGATTATCAATGCAGGGATAATCAGAATCTGCTATGCATCCGGGTATGCCGATTCCATGTCCCAAGAAATGTTGAAGGAAGCAGGTGTTGATATTATAAAAGTCGAGGCCGGTTCGGCCGAATTAATGACTAAAAATCCGGAATAGTATCGGGGAGGAATTCATGAAGTGCCCATTTTGTGGAGAAATTGACAACAAGGTGATTGACTCTAGACTAAGTAAAGATGGGGCCGTTATCCGAAGACGCAGGGAGTGCATCATATGTGGCAGACGATTTACCACCTATGAACATATTGAAGAAATTCCTGTTATGATCGTTAAAAAAGATGGACGTCGTGAAGTTTTTTCCCGTGAAAAGGTGCGTTCGGGTCTTCAAAAAGCCTGTCAGAAACGAAACATAAGCATTAATGTCATTGAAGAGTTCCTCGATGAACTGGAGCGTGATCTCAGGGAAACCGGCGAAAAGGAAATATCTTCCAACAAAATCGGTGAAAAAGTCATGGCAAAACTTCATGAAATAGATGATGTCGCCTATGTAAGATTTGCTTCAGTTTACAGGGAATTCAAAGATGTAAATGATTTTGTTTCTGAACTAAAAAATCTATTGAGCAAGCATTAATAACGATTCATCGTCATTCGGATTCGTCCGGGATTGGCTCATCCGTAGGATTTTGACAGATACAAAAGATAAACGTTTTATGGAGATGGCACTTGATCTCGCCAAAAAAGGGGAGGGCTTCACCTCGCCCAATCCGATGGTGGGTGCCGTTATTGTTAAAGACGGAAAGGTTGTCGGAAAAGGATATCATAAAGCTGCCGGAGAAGCTCATGCTGAAGTCAATGCCATTGAAGATGCCGGAGCTTTGGCGAAAAACGCAACCCTTTATGTAACACTTGAGCCTTGCAATCACACGGGGCGTACACCCCCCTGTACCGAGAAAGTTCTTGCTGCCGGCATCCGGCGGGTTGTTGCTGCAATGAATGATCCAAATCCCGGAGTCAAGGGTGGAGGATTGGACTACTTAAAAAGTCACGGTATCAACATCTCGGTGGGAGTTTGTGAAAAAAAAGCAAAAAGACTCAATGAAATTTTTATAAAATATGTCGTAACAAAACGTCCATTTGCCATTGTTAAATGCGCAGCCACTTTAGACGGCCGCATTGCAACGAGAACGGGCGATTCAAGATGGATTAGCGGCGAAGAATCAAGGCAGTTCGTACACCAACTCCGGCATGCTGTAGATGCCATTATGGTCGGTATAAATACAGTTGAAAAAGATAATCCCAGTTTAACAACTCGGTTGAAGACCCGTCCAAAAGTTTTAAAACAGCTTGATCCAACCAGGATTATTCTCGACACACACCTTCGAATTTCTGAAAAAGCTAAACTCTTGCGGCTTCAATCGGATTCTGATACGATACTCGTCACCGGTCCTTTGATGTCAAGCGATAAAAAGACCCGGTTAGAAAAGAAAGGTGTCAGGATTATTGAAACGCCGGTATCCCATGGGCTGATCGATCTCGACCGGCTTATGGATCTCTTGGGATCTTTGGGTATCACCAGCCTCCTTATCGAAGGCGGGGGCCGGGTTTTCGCTTCAGCCCTGTCCGCCGGAATCGTTGATAAAGTCCTATTTTTCTATGCGCCTAAAATCCTGGGAGGAGATGACGGCATCCCCATATGCAAAGGTCCCGGCGTGGATTTAATGGATCATTGTATTCCGGTTAAAGACATTCGTGTCAGGCGATTCGGCGATGATATTATGGTCGAAGGATATATTACCTGAGTTTTGAATGAAAATGAGTGATAATCTTGAATAGACAATTTTAGGACTTATGTTTACAGGCATTATAGAAGGTCTCGGAACCATTCGTGAGATTCGGCCGGAAGGTCAGGGCAAACGCATGACCGTTGATGCGGATTTTTTTCTTGAACAGACCAAGATCGGAGACAGCATTTGCGTCAGCGGTGCCTGTTTGACGGTGGTTATGATCGACAACAAACACTTTACGGCGGACGTTTCACCCGAAACGCTTGCAAAGACGACGTTTAAAAGCGCCAAGATCGGCGATCGTGTAAACCTTGAAAGGGCCCTTCGCCTTTCTGACCGTATTGATGGTCACCTCGTTTCAGGTCATATCGATGGAACCGGAACCATTACGCTCAAACAAAATATAGGTAACGCGATGATGGTTTCCTTTAAGGTACCTGAATTCATCTCCCATTATATGATTCAAAAGGGTTCGGTCGCAGTGGATGGTATCAGCCTGACCATTAACAATTGTGGTCTCAACAGTTTTGATGTCAGCATTATCCCCCACACGGCAAAATTGACGACCATCAGCTTTAAAAAAGCCGGGGATCTTGTCAACATAGAGACAGATATGATAGGAAAATACGTCGAGCGTTTTGTCGGAGGAAAACACCATGATGAACAGACAAAAGGATCCAAAAGCTCTTTAGACATGGAGTTTCTTACGAAAACGGGGTTTGTTTAATTTTCCAATGATTTTTAATTATCAGATAAATTCTTTGAATTTTTGTAATATAAAGATATTTCCGGTTTTATCCGGGTGAGGAGAACATCGATAGAAATGCCACTAATAACCATTGAAGAAGCAATTAAAGACATAAAAGACGGACGCATGGTCATTCTCGTTGATGATGAAGACCGTGAAAATGAAGGCGACCTTTGCATGGCTGCTGAAGCCGTTACACCTGAGGCCATTAATTTCATGGCAAAATATGGAAGAGGGCTGATTTGCCTCTCCATGACCGGGGAAAAGATCGATTCACTCAACCTTCCGTTGATGGTCAAGCAAAATACATCTACATTTCAGACCGGATTTACGGTTTCCATTGAGGCCCGGTGTGGCGTAACAACCGGAATTTCCGCAGCGGACCGTGCCACAACCATCCTTACGGCGGTCGCGGACGATGCCAAGCCCACCGACCTTGTTAGACCCGGTCATGTATTCCCTTTACGCGGCAAAACAGGTGGTGTAATGGTGCGTGCCGGACAAACGGAAGGATCCATCGATTTGGCGCGTCTCGCCGGTTTGAAACCTGCCGGGGTCATATGCGAAATCATGGATGAAGACGGCTCCATGGCCAGAATGCCGGCTCTTGAGGAATTCAGTAAAAAGCATGGTATGGGCATATGCACCATTGCCGACCTTATAGAATATCGTATGCGCACCGAATCATTTGTGAGAAGAACGGCGGAAACAATAATCCCGACGTCAATTGCGGGGGAATTCAAGGCAATTGTGTATGAAAATGATGTAGATGATTTACTTCACATCGCCATGGTTAAAGGAAAAATTGATCCTGAAAAACCGGTTCTCGTCAGGGTTCATTCAGAGTGTCTCACAGGGGATATTTTTGGTTCCCTTCGCTGCGATTGCGGTGATCAGTTGCAGACAGCCATGGAAATGATTGATCAGGAGGGCGTCGGAGTGCTTCTATATATTCGGCAAGAGGGCCGTGGCATTGGGCTTGTTAATAAAATAAGAGCCTATGCCCTTCAGGACCAGGGACTCGATACGGTTGAGGCGAATGAGAGGCTTGGATTCCTTCCAGACCTAAGAAATTACGGAATTGGTGCGCAAATTCTGGTAGATCTTGGTGTAAAAAAAATGAGACTCCTTACCAATAATCCCAAAAAAATGGTTGGGCTTGATGGATATGGCCTCAGTATTGTTGAGCAGATAGAGATCGAAACAGAACCCAATCAATACAATCAAAGGTATTTAAAATGTAAACAAATTAAAATGGGGCATCTGTTAAGTGTCGATACCGTGTCTTAGCAATTAAACCGGAAAGAAAAAAGAGAAAAGAGAAAAGCGGAAAGAAG
>JAFDCA010000650.1 GCA_019313025.1 Deltaproteobacteria bacterium | reverse complement strand
GCCACTTGGGAGGTAAAGGAAGCGATGCCCATCATGCGGCGGTGACCGGCGACACGGTTGGCGATCCTTACAAGGATACCGCAGGTCCTGCCATCAATCCGATGATCAAAATCCTGAATGTTGTGGCACTGTTGATGGTACCTTTCTTGATGTAATACAACGTTCAAAAAACAGATATAATTTAAAAGGATCGACGTAAAGATGCGCCGATCCTTTTTTATTGTATTAGCTGGTTGATTGTTGGTTGATTATATGGTATATATTTTTAAAAATGTTGGAGCGTACAGCAATCATTCCGACGGGTCGTGAAAGATTGTTTTCAGGTTTTTAATAAAATAAACCGGTGTTAAAATGAAGAAGAAAACGGATAAAGAAGGAACAGAAACATCCAAACAAAACGTAAAGGAATTTAAGGTTGGGGACCTTGCGGTTTATCCTGCCCATGGGGTGGGAAGAATTAATTCCATTGAAACCAGAGTCGTAAACGGCGAAGAACATGATTTTTACATGATGAGAATTATTGAAAATGAAATGACGATCATGATTCCGACCTGGAATGTTGAACAGGTCGGGCTAAGGGATGTTATTGATAAAGAAGAGATCCCTAAAGTTTACGAGGTTATGAAAAAAAGAGAGGATTCAGCTTCTGAGACCCAGACTTGGAATCGCCGATACAGGGAATACATGGATAAGATTAAAACCGGTTCCCTTTACGATGTGGCTGAAGTTTACAGGGATCTTTCCCTGCTGAAATTGACAAAAGATCTGTCCTTTGGTGAACGCAAGCTTTATGATACCGCCCAAACCCTTCTGGTCATGGAGCTTTCAACGGCCAGAAACACGGATGAAGAGACGATTATGTCTGAAATGGAAATGCTTTTTCCTCATAAAATATCCGAGAGTACGGACAATGCTGATACTCCCGACGAGTAACCCGCCTTTTTAGAAAATGCACGACAAGAGTGCCTTTACAATTCTTGTTGAACCAACCGATTCCGGCAAGCGTCTTGATCTATACATCGCCTCTTGTATTTCCCAATGTTCCCGTTCAGTTGCAACCAACCTGATTCGTAAAGGGCAAATTCGGGTTAAGGGTATGGTTAGAAAGCCCGGTTATCGGGTGAGGGCGGGTGATGAGATCAGTGGGTGTATACCACCTCCTACGCCTGTTTTATTCAAACCAGAGCCAATTCCCATCGAGATTTTGCATGAAGACAATGATATTATTGTTATTAATAAACAGGCCGGACTGGTAGTCCACCCTGCTCCGGGGCATTACAGCGGCACCCTGGTGAATGCGCTCCTTTATCACTGTCCGAAGCTAAACGGGATTGGCGGTGAACTGCGTCCGGGGATTGTACACAGACTCGACAAGGACACATCCGGTGTGCTGGTGGTGGCTAAAAATGATGGAGCACACCTTCACCTGTCAAGACAATTTAAATCCAGACGGGTCAAGAAGGACTATCTGGCCCTTGTTTTTGGTAAATTGGAATCGGACTCAGGGTCGGTGTCACTTCCTATTGGTCGGCATCCTGTAGACCGGAAAAAAATGTCGACAAAAAGCAGAAAAGGTCGCGTTGCCGAGACAACATGGCAAATCAAAGAACGTTTTGAATTGGCAAGTCTGATCAAGGTTCATCTAAAAACCGGCCGGACCCATCAAATTCGGGTTCACTGTGCTGCCGTCAAGCATCCGGTTATGGGCGATAAAGTTTACGGCCCTCGTAAAACAGTGAGAAATGGTGCCTTCGGCAAAAATCTATTCGCATCGGTTCCAAGGCAGATGCTCCATGCATGGCGTATTGGGTTCACTCACCCGGTGACGGAAGCTACGGTTTCTTTTGAAGCCCCCATACCGTCTGATATGCAGGCTGTGATAATAGCCTTACGCCAGCCTGAACGAAGCGTTTTAAATAGTGACAGTGCTGTAAAAAAGTAGTAATTATAAATAAATGAGGATCAGATCAGGATGTTTTTTTGTTTGTCAAATCACTCCATGGATAATGCTTTTTTTTAAATCGTTTAATCTCACCAGACGAAGATGCCGCTTGTGGTGAGGCGGACAGGACTCGTGGTTAAAGGATCTTAGAGAAAGAATTTAGTCGCCTTGATATAATTCAATTTTTTCTGTAAGAACTCGTAGATAACGGCTCGTAATGAAAAAACCGGACATATCTTTTGATAAGGGTAAGTGGTTTAAAAACATACCTTCACATGACCCCGAATCGATAAGGTTTTTTCATAACGATCCCTAATCCACTCAAACAGCTTCCAGCAAAAATTAAATCATACCTGCGACTCCTTCAACACCGATTTAATTTAAAAACCTAAACAGTAAATGAGATTTTTTGTTCAAGATCTCCCGCTGGAAATAACGGGATAAAAAGGCATGCGAGAAAATTAACCACCCCGTTGAAGTACCGGGACAAGCCGGCATATAATTGATATTCCGAGGATCATTTTTTGAGCATAAGGCAGAGATCGGACAAAAGGGCCATTGATGGATGGGCACTACTTAGGAGATGAAAAAATGACAAATGCAAATTTACCTGTGGTGATTGTTACCGGTGCATCAAGGGGATTAGGTGCTGCAGTCGCGCGCTGGCTGGCAAAAGCCCGAGCGGCGGTTACCCTCATTTCCAGATCCGAAGACAGGCTCAAAGATGTTGGTGAAGACATTCGTTCATTGGGAGGAAAGCCCCTGGTTTTCAAGGCAGATGTTTCCGATTCAGAATCCTGCCTCAGTGCCGTCAAGCTGACACTGGACCGATTTGGTCGTATCGATGCTTTGGTGAACAATGCCGGAATTGTCCAGCCCATTTCATCCATTGCTCGAACTGAACCGGAAAACTGGCGGTATAACATTGAAGTGAATCTTATGGGACCATTTTATATGATACAGGCTGCCATACCTTCTTTGCGGAGTCAGAAGGGACGGATTGTAAATGTGAGCAGTGGCGCGGCGAATCGAGTTCTGGAAAATGTCAGTGCGTATTGCGCCGCCAAAGCAGCCTTGAATCATTTTACACGGGTACTGGCAGAAGAGGAGCCCGGGTTGACGGCAGTGACGGTTCGGCCGGGGGTGGTGGACACCGATATGCAGACAACCATTCGGAATGAAGGGGAGAATGGCATGTCGGACGAGCAGAT
>JAFDCA010000649.1 GCA_019313025.1 Deltaproteobacteria bacterium | reverse complement strand
CATCGATGCCGCAAAGTTGACCCTTGAACTTATCGCCGGCGGTATCTTTGGCCTGACGACAATGGTAAAATAAAGCCCTCCTACTGAAGACAGCCAGCTTCTTTTCAACCGCCCCCGCCCTTTTTTTTGACGACCGGCAATCACCACCGTGAAATGGGGGCACTGTTTTCGTGCAAGTTCTCTGGCAATGTCCATGGTGGAATCCACGTCATCAAAATAACGGATGTGGTGTTCTTTATTGCCGAACTCCCACGGGTAAAGAACGTCAGGGGAATTGACAAGCAGGTAGCCCTTGGGTGTTGCCTCGATATCGTATCCAACCTCCTGAAGCTTTTTGATATGCTTCCAGACAGACACCCGTGAAATACCCAGGTGCGTGCTCATGGTCTCCCCGGAAACAACCCCGTTTTCACTTCTTAATATGTTGAGTATTTGACCTTTCACTGTTGATCCATGCCTTTTGGTTAACCCTGTCTGAATAGACAGCTAACGAAATAATGCTGGGATGTCAATCACTTTTATTGACTGATTATAGAATCTATTATTTATAAATAGAAAAGAAGGCGCTCGTGAATGTTGTCAAATCCTCCGTTGGACATGACAAGGATGAGATCGCCGGGGGTTGCTTCGGTCACGAGAAAATCAATAATCTCATCCGTATCCGCAAAATAGTGCGCATCCTTGCCCTGACGGTTGAGATCCTTCACAAGTTGCTGAGATGAAAAACGTTCTTTAGGCGGGATTTTATCCAATAGCGGAGGCTGGCGAATGCAGATAAGGTCCGCACCATCGAATGATAGGGGATAGACATTCTGAAATATATTGCGCATGCTGGAATTGGTTCTGGGCTCGAAAACGGCAATGAGACGTCCATTGGGATAAAAGGGTTTGACCGCCCGGATGGTCTCTCGAACCGCGGTAGGATGATGGGCAAAATCATCCATGACCGTTACGCCGGATTTTTCGCCACGGATCTCCTGGCGGCGCTTCACGCCCTCAAACGATTCGAACGCCCTTGCAACGGCTTCCACCGGTACGGCCAGCTTGTCTGCAACAGCGATAACCGCCAAAGAATTCAAAAGGTTGTGCTCTCCAACCAGCCGTGTCCTAAATTTTCCAAAAACATTATCCTGCTTAAAAACTTCAAAATAAGTCCAAGGCGGTTCAATGGTAACAGCGCCCAGATGCCACTGGGCATTGGCGTTTTTCCCGTATTTAACCACCCGGCAAGATTTGCCATGGATAAGGTCGGCAACATTTTTATCATTGTCAAATGCAACGAGGGTATGTTGACGTGACATACCGGTGATAAAGTCATTAAAGGCTTGTTTGACATGTTGAATATCTTTGAAAATATCCGCGTGATCAAATTCGACACCGGTTAATATGGCGATGGATGGGTCATAGTGCAGAAATTTTGGCCCTTTATCAAAAAATGCCGTATCGTATTCATCCCCCTCGATGATCATGTGTTCGCCGCGTCCCAGACGGTAATTGCTCTCAAAGTTATTTAAAATCCCGCCGATCATGAAGGTAGGATCCAGCCCGGATTCATAAAGAATCCAGGCTAAAATTGCAGAAGTGGTGGTCTTGCCGTGGGTGCCGGTGACGACCAGGGTCTTTTTGCCGGAGGCAACGAATCGGTTCACCGCCTGGGGCATGGAACAAAACTGGAGTCCCATTTGCTGCATGCCTAAAACATCCGGATTGTCCTTTGATACAGCGTTTCCCACGATAACCAGTTCCGGACGGTATGCAACATTATTTTCGCTGAATCCCTCGGTAATTTCGATGCCCTTGCTTAAAAGAAATTCGCTCATGGGTGGATAGACCTTCTGGTCCGAACCTGTTATGTCAAACCCCATATCCTTAAGTAAACTGGCCAGCGCCCCCATTCCGGTGCCGCATATGGCGATCATGTGTATGCTTTTGATAGCGTCGGGAATTCGATTTTTGCTTAAATCCATGGGATTGAGTTCCTTCTGATTTTCTTTAAGTCAATATTAGGCCTATATTCTTCAAACTGCAATAAAATTGTTCGGTGGAAACATTGCCTAAACAATGATCCTTCATTCTCCGAAAAATATTTATATTTTATAGAAATATTAGATAGTTAACAGCCCATCCAAGCTGACAGCGGTGTTCTTTGTTTGGTTAAGTTTTTTAATAATAGACCGATATATATTAAAAAGAGTCATGAATGGGTCGTAGCACTTCGCTTTTAACAGCGTTTTGCAAAATACGATTTTCTTAATGCCCAAAAGAAGCGGTTTTCGCTTGCGGCGAAATTTGTTTTGAGCGCTTGTAATAAATGGTTTGATGGATCATTTTTTCAATGGTTAACCAACAACATATTCTGATCAAGAATATATGATAAGGATTGTTTATGACCGATAACTTTAAGACACAACAATTGATCGAAGAAATGCGAAGCAAAGGGAATCTCCCGGCCATCAATGAAAATGTTCAGGCAATCACACAAATTACCCATCAATCCCATACCCGTGCCGTTGATCTTGCCACGGTTATCATGAGGGATTGCGGTTTGACCTCTAATATTCTGGCCACTGCCAACTCGGTGATTTACCGGCCACGCTATCCCATTAAAACCGTCACCTATGCCGTCACGTTTTTAGGGTTTGAAAAAATCCGCTCCCTGGCACTGGGAGACTCTCCATGTTCAATCAGACAATGAAAACAGCCAAGACCCAGCAACTGGATCAGCTTTATGCCAGTTCATATTTTTCAGGCGCCTTTGCCAGATCTCTAGCGGCGAAAAACAACGCTGATAATCCCGAAGAGATATTTATCGCCGGTCTGCTTTATCGGCTTCCCTGGCTGGCACTGGCAAATACGTTTCCTAATAAATTCAAAGAAATGGAAAATATGATTACCGATAAAAACATTTCAAACAATAACGCCTGTCTGGAGGTGTTTGCTGTTGAATATGATGAAATTTGTAACGCATTGACAAACATCTACAACCTTCCCGACAAAGTCGCCAAAGTACTTAGAAACGATGATGACACCAAGGATCCCACTATCGCATTGATACGAGAGTCCGGCCATATTTCAAATATGTTGTTCAGCAACAAACTTGGCGGAGAAAAAGCCATGGAAGAAACCGAGGCTCGCATCAAAAAAATACTCGAGACCAATGAATTTAACATTTCAGATTTTATCAAAGATACCTGTGAAGAGGATGTAAATGTCGCAAGATTCTTTAATCTGGAAAAAGACGATGTGGACATGATGGTCAAGGCTCTCGAATGGGGAAAAGGAAACCCCGCCCAAATTGCCGGAAAAGTGACCTTTGGAGATGCACTGAACGAAAAAGAAAAGCCTCAGGACCCGGATTCTCTTATCGGTCAGTTTTTGACGGATCTGATGATTGCTCGCCGAAAAAATACCGAAATCAATCAGGTATTAATGCTTGCTCAAGAAGCCCTTTACCGCTGTCTCATTGGAACAGAAATTTTTACAGCATTTTTTAATAAATCAAAAACGATGATGACCGGAAGATTCTATGCAGGAAAAGATAACCTTTTGAGAGCAGAGGATTTTAAAATCAGTATGAAAGAGAATAACTCACCCATCGTAAAATCCATAAATAATAAGAAAACAGGTGTTTTTGATCTTAATGAAAGATCTTTTCAGATGCCCTTTTTGAAAAGCCAATCTCATTTTAAAACTGCCATGATATCTCCCATCATCACCATGGATCTTGTTATTGGAGCGTATTTCATCGCCAGAGCCAGCGATGTTCCCTTCTCGGAAAAAGAGATTGCCTGGTTTGAACAAATTGTTATATACGTCGGACAGGCTTTTGAAAATTCTAAAAAATAATGCGTCATCCTCACGTTTATTAAAGCCGCAAAATACGGATCACAGCACGAATTATCATTCAGGGATCGGAGAGTATTTCTCCTAAAGCCTTGAATATCGCGGAATGGATGATCTTTTTGAGCATAACGAAGAGACTTGTCCGCCTTCGGCGGGTTGGGCAAAAAGACCATTTTTGGATGGGCACGAACCAAAGACAAAACATGTTGGATCAACATCTTGATAAAATTCTTCAGGATTTCGCAAAAGGATCCGGACGACTCACCATTTTAACCGGTGCCGGTATTTCCGCCGAAAGCAACATCCCCACTTTTCGGGGCCCTGAAGGATACTGGACCATCGGTTCAAAAGAATATCAACCGCAGGAAATGGCGACGTATAGGATGTTCATGCAGAAACCCGAAGAGGTATGGAAATGGTATCTATACAGAATCGGGGTCTGTAAAAAAGTCCAACCGAATCCGGGGCACTATGCCCTGGTTGAAATGGAAACGCTTTTTAAAAACCGTTTCACACTGATCACCCAGAATGTGGATAATCTGCATCTTCGAGCCGGAAACAGCTTTGAAAAAACATTTCAAATTCATGGGAATGTTCTTTTTATGCGCTGTGCCGATGAATGCATAAGAAAAATTTTTCCGATACCTAAAGATTTAACCCACAGAGGAAAAAATGACGACTTAACAGAAACAGACCGCCAATTGCTCAAGTGCCCGGCTTGTGGCAACCGGACCAGGCCCCATGTTCTCTGGTTTGATGAAATATATAACGAGCATTATTACCGGTACCACAGCAGCTTGAGCGTAGCCCGAGAGACCGAACTGTTGTTGGTGGTAGGAACCTCGGGGGCCACCAATCTCCCAAATCAGGTGGTATGGGAAGTAAAAAAGCGCAACAGCACAATCATTGATATCAATATTGAAGAAAATCGATTTTCAGACATGGCTTTAACCAGCCAGCAAGGCTTTTTCATCAAGCAGTCCAGCGGCAAAATTTTACCGGAGATTTTGCAACGATTCAAGGTTGTTATGAAATAATGATTCCGGACCAACGAATATTATTATTTTACGGCATCCGGATAAAAAAGTTGCTTCCCATTGAGTCTGTAATTTGAAATAAGACGTTGTCCTTTTGGTGAAATCAGCCATTTTACAAATTGCTTGGCCTGCCGGTATTTGACATGGGGATGCTTTTCCGGATTAACCGGAATCACACCGTAGGGATTAAAAAGCATCGAGTCACCCTCGCACATAATCTCCAAATCAAGGCTTTCATCACGGCCGTACTTGTATTTTATGTAAGTTCCGCGATCAGCAAGTGTGTAGGCCTTTTTTTCATCGGCAAAGGTGAGAGTCTTGCCCATTCCCTGGCCGATGGACATATACCATTTATGAGACCCTTTGGGATATATGGAACTGACCGTCCTTTTTTTCCCTTCCTTAAAGACGGTACTTTTTTGAACCTCCATATTCAAACCGGTTGATTTCCACAACTCTTGTTCCTTTGTATGGGTTCCGCTGTCATCGCCCCGGGAAATGAACAGGGCTCCTTTTGCAGCGATCTGTTTCATGGCATCAGACGCCTTTTGCATCCCCTTAATGCCGGCCGGATCATCCTGAGGACCCAGAACAACAAAATCGTTATGCATTACGGCATAACGGCGGGTGCCGTATCCATCGGCAATAAATTTATCTTCTTTTGTTCGGGCATGTACAAAAATGACATCGACGTTGCCGTCGATGCCATCGCGTATGGCGGCCCCGGTTCCCTTGGAAAACACCTTTACTTCAATACCGGTATCTTTGGTGAACTCCGGCAGCAACACATCCAAAAGCCCTGAATTTTCCGTGCTGGTAGTTGTGGACATCTTAATTGTTTCCGAGACGCCCCTTACTGCTGAAGCAGGATAAATTAAGAAAAAACAAGCCAGTGTCGGCAAGACGGCTTGCATATATAACCTTTTGAAGTTCATCTTTTTTATCTCCTATCTTTGTTTAAATTTCAATCATCGAATCAATATTTTAAGATACTTAACGTCGGTTTATAGATGAAGTCGTTGAATCAGCGTATCAAGATAAACAGATTTCATTTGTCGGCTGGCCATGGTCTGTTTAAGCGGCGGAAGGTTCAGGATGACCCCTAAAACAGCGGCCATGGCTCGATGGCTTTTAGACATCTGATTGTCAAAAATCAAATGCTGAAGCTTGCCCCGTTCAATGGCCATTAACACGACCCTGTGGGCAGTGTTTAAAGGTGTCACCACCCGTTGTTCCCGTGATCGCAGGCGAATGCAGTCCTCCGGACAGACCCTTGCACAAACGCCGCATCCCAGGCAGATATCTTCATGAAGCCTGGCCTTTTTCCTTTTGGGATGTTTCGGATCATCGGCAGAAACCAGGATCATGGCCTCTACCGGACAAACGGTCACACACTTTCGGCATCCTGTGCAAACCGCCTTTTGTATGTGTGGAAGAAAATTGGTGGTATGAACCGGATGAAAAATGGCAAATTCCCGGGCGGCAATCATTGCTTCACAACAGCAGCCACAACAGTTGCATATAAAATTGACACCTTCCCTGACATTGTCTCCAAATTGGACCAGATTGTGATCATAGGCTTTACTTAACAGCTCAAGACATTCCGAGATTTTGATCTTTTTGGCAAAACCGTGCTTGATCAGTGACGCCGCCGTCATATTGAAGGTCATGCAGATCTCTTTGGGTGCATCACAGTCCCGTTCCACATGCATCATTTTATGGCGGCAGTAACAGATGCTGATGCCGATGGATGAAGCGGTTTGAATCACCTTGGTGGCCCGCTCATAATCGAGCACGCGCAACTCATTTTTTGCTGAAAGGACGGGCTCATGGACAAAAACACGTCCCAGCTTGGTGTCTCCTTTCAAAAACAATTCCTTGATAAAATCCTGTTCAACATTGAGATACTGATAAAACAACTCACTCAGCACCTTCTGGTCAATGTCGTTCCTTAGCCGCATCAGGGAAAACTCAAAGAAGCCGGCCATGGGTGGGGGAAGACAGTAAATTCTGCGACCGTTTTCTTCCATATCCATTAAAATTGCCCGGCTGCACAGCTCGTCCAGAATTTCTTGGCTGACACTTGGACGCTTCTTCCATACACGGCAGGCTTTTTCCACGGTAAAGGGTTTTATCGGCAGCAACGACACCAGTTTCGCCTCTTTTTCGCTATAGAGCATCTCCAATATTTTGTATAACAGTCGGGAAGGAGGTGCCCCCTGGGGAAATCGGTTCAACCGATCCACAAGTTCCACATAACCGGATTTTACAGTATGATGCGCCATGATCGCCTCAAGTTATTCTCGCTTTGCTCCGCAATGGGAAAGCGGTTACAATACCGTTGAAAAGCAGATGTTCTCCTGACATACAGACCCTGGCCAGCACTTTTTCCCTTTTTGATCTTCGGTTTAGCCTAAAACAAGTTTTTATTTGACGACCTTAATGATTGTATTTTACATAACAATTAGGTTGCAAATTATCATGTCAGTTGTTAAGGCGAGCGAACTTTTAACAAATTATACATTTTTATTACCACTTCGGGAAAAGGGCCGGAGTATCCACAATGTCTGACATATATTTTTCCAATTTTCAATTGGAAGAAAACACGGAATATTTTTTTTATATCGGCGAGCTTAAGAACTACGGATTAAACTCCTATCTGAAAGAAGCCCTGTCTCATATTTTCAGCCGAAAATTCGATTTTATCTCCATCGTACCAGACATTTTTGAGCAATACGATTATGAAAATCTGATTGTCATCAATCCTCATGCAAAAACCTTTGAATGTCAATACGGCTCTCCGGTCAGCTGCAGGATTTCTGGCGAAGAGTTTGCGGCAGTGGTGTCAAAAAACCGTCGGATTCACTCCTTGATCAAAAGACTTCTGAATCGTCAGGAACATATTTATATTTATATGTACGAAAGCATTCCTGAGATGACCCTCGATGAAACCCCGGGTATATCCATTCTGGGACCGGATAAACACATTGCAAAGCAGCTTAACAGTAAAATCTATCAGTATCAACATTTGAAAAATATACTCCCTGTTGTAGATTTTCGTATTTGCCATGGATTCGATTCCCTCATCCAAACAGCGCAAACACTTTACGAATCATGGCATGATGGACTTTTTGTATGCCAGGAATACAGCGCCGCCGGAGTGAACAGTATTATTGCCCAAGGTATTGATGACATAAAAAACAAGTTCAATGCACCGGACAAACCCTATCTGATCAGCCGATTTATTCCCCACGAGCATGATCCAACGGTGCTGGCGGTTGTTGCCGGTGAAGCGGATGTGTATATTGCCGGAGTGGCTGATCAGCGCATCGAACAAGGAACCCGGTTTACCGGTTCTGTCTTCCCGTCGGTATTGGACAAAAAAATCATTGCAAGACTACAAGATTATACCAGGATGATCGGCAGATGGCTTGCCCGAAAAGGATACAGGGGCATATTCGGATGTGATTTTCTTGTGGATCACAATGATGAGATTTTTTTCCTTGAAATCAATGCCCGAAAGCAAGGAACCACACTGGAGTTTTGCTGTACCCTTGAACAGTCTCTTCCACCGGGATCTCCCATGTTGCCGGAGCTTGAATTTTATGCCGTCACAGAAGGGGTGTTTCCGGCCAATACCATAGAAATGACATCAAACACTAAAAATTTGCACTGGGGGACATATAATTATAAAATTCTTGGTACGGCCCAAACGGAAAGCTACATTCCCCAGAGCACCCAGGAACGCCAAGCGTTCAAGAAAGTCGCGGAAGGGAAATTGAAGAAAGATTTTCTTATCTTGGAGCATACCGGATGTGATTTCATTCTGGCCGAAGGTGCATTTATTGGCCGCATCGTGGCCCTGGGACATAGTCGGTCCGATGTTCAGCAAGGGCTGAACCAGGGAAGAAAAACCATCGAACTGACCATCGCTAAAAAACCGAGTCCGGAGGAACCTCATGGATAACTATACTTTAGAGCTTTTAAAAGAGCTTTTTGATACTACTGATCAAAGTGTTTCAGAAGTCCCATCTCTTCCTGAAAAACTAACCAATGAAATAGGCCGTCTTGTCAAAGCTGCGGAAGATAACGGCCTGACAGCGCCGTCTGTCCATTTGTTCACGCGCCTTAAGAAGATAAAAAAAGAACTGAAGATCACGCCTGATGCTTTCGGGATATCCAAAGACGCCCTTTTATTGATCGCTGAAAGACATCAACAGGTAGATGAGCACGGCGTCACCATCGGCGGCAGGGTCAATCAGGCGCTGCCCATCGTCGAACAGGCCAATGAGAGGGTTGTCAATTATCTGAAAAACAAGGATACAGAAGCGCCAAGCGGCATTGAATTATGGGACAGTATTCAGAAAAATATTGATCGTATAAAATCGATTCTAAACATAAATGACGACGAATGGAATTCCTATTCGGGACAACTCAAACATTGTATCGACTCTATCGAAAAATTATCAAAAATAATCGATCTTCCATCTCAGATTATAGAAGAGCTCAGACGGGTGACCCGGAGCTACCGCATGCGCCTGACCCCTTATTACGCCAGTCTGATTCAGCCCGACCGAATGAACGATCCGGTGCTGTTGCAATCGGTTCCCACCGGAGAAATGGTCGATAACGTCGGTGTTGAGATCCCGCCGGTTGCGGCGGATCATTCCCCTGCCCGGCTGATCGACCAGTTTTATCCAAGGGTCCTCACCATTAAGGCCACCAATATGTGCGCCATGTACTGCACCCACTGCCTTCGGATTGCCCACATCGGCAAAAAAGATCAGATTTATTCAGACAACGCCTATGAAGAAGCCTTAGACTATATCCGCCATAACCCACGCATCCGGGATGTCCTTATCACCGGTGGGGATGCGTTTGTTCTTCCCAATCAAAAGATCAAAAACATTTTAAAGGCACTGGATGACATTGATCATGTGACAATGAAACGCCTCGGCACGAGAATCCCGGTCACAACCCCCTGGCGGGTCGACGCCGAACTTCTCGACATTCTCGAAGAAAGCAATGACAAAAAACCGGTGAGGGTGGTCACACAGATTAATACGGCCCAGGAAATTACGCCGATTTCCAAAAATACCTTTAAACGTATCTCCAAAAGCGTTAGTGCCGTGTTGAACCAGGCCGTTCTCCTGAAAGGAATCAATGATACAACGATAAAAATGTGGAAGTTGTGTGAAACCATCCAGGAAAGTTATGTCCGGCCGTATTATATTTTTAATTGCAGTTACCGAAATCCCCAGTTTGCTCACTTCAGGGTTCCGGTGGAAAAGGGAAGGGATATCGTGGAAAGTATGTACGGCAATATATCAGGTGATGCCATTCCGCGATATATCGCCACGGCAGGGGGGAAAATCCCTTTGCACCGAAGTAATGTTGTGGGGCATGAGGATAACGCCATTGTCATGATAAAGCCATGGAGCGGTGAAGAAGTCAGATACCCGGACGCCGATCCCGAAGAATACACCAACCAAAAGTTTTCATTTGCCAAGCTGTGAGAACGATTGGTTATTGTTTTACTATTTCACCATTCGAGTTGTTCGAAAATTTTTTCTTGCGATTGTCAGTTAAAAAAGATGTAATGACTCAAGTACAGTCTATCATTTAAATTCAAAAATAGGTGACACACAACATGGCGAGTATTGAACACATCATAGAAAAACTTAAAAAGACAAATCTTACAAAGATTTTCTTTACGGATCTAAATGGCAGAATCATGAACCTGCCCATCAACCCCAGAAATATTGAATCGATTATTTTGGACGGAATCGGTTTTGATGGAAGCTCCGTTGCCGGTTACGCCACGGTTGACAGCAGTGATCGACTTATTTTACCGGACCCGAAAAGCTTCCGTATGGTAGAATTGGCCGATGAAAAACTCGGTTTTTTTATCGGCCATGTCTATAACAACAAGGGTGTCCGTGCAAAAGCCGATCCCCGAGCGGTTCTGGAAGGCGTTTTAAATAAAGCGAAAACCAATTATGGATTTACGTTTCTCGTTGGACCGGAGCATGAATTCTTTATACTGGACGGCGATGAATTTAGCGAAAAGGTTCATTCGGACAAAGCCGGTTATTTTCAATCCACGCCCCACGACAGGGGAGAACTGGTGCGAAACAGGATCATTTCAATACTCGAGTCATGTGACATACGGTTTGAAAAAGCCCACCACGAGGTCACTCCATCCCAGCATGAAATTAATTTGGAATGCACGGATCCGCTGACCGCCGCTGACAGAACCGTTCTTTTCAATTATATCACTCAAAAAGTTGCTCGAGAGTTTGGATATTACGCAACGTTTATGCCCAAGCCATTTGACAATTTCAACAGAAACGCCTTTCATATGCACATATCCATGCTGGACCCAAACGGAATTAATTTGTTTTACGATGCCAATGATACATTTAATATCAGCAAAATCTGTAAGAAATTTATCGGGGGAATCCTGAAATATGCCAGAGAAACCTCTATCATCATGGCATCAACGTTTAATTCATACAAGGCATATGTGTTGGATAGGGAAGCACCGATTATCAGAGGCTGGGGATTTAGAAACAGAAGTTCAATGGTCAGATTGCCTTACACCCATAAACCTGAGAGTACCAGGATTGAGTTGAGAAATCCGGACCCGGCAGGAAACCCGTATCTCCAAATCGCAACACTCATTGCCATGGGAATTCAAGGGATCGAAGAAGATTTGGACTGTGGCCAGCCAGATATTACGAGTACTTATAAAAAGAAATTTAAGCGTCGCGTTTTGGACAAGCGGTTTTTGCCCAAAACCATGTACGAAGCACTGGTTGAAGCCGAAAGGAGTAAATTTTTAAAAAATTTTCTGGGAGAACGGATTTACAATGCTTATATGACTCTCAAAATCAATGAGTGGGAAGATCACAGAGTCCATGTCACCCCCAGAGAACTGGAT
>JAFDCA010000648.1 GCA_019313025.1 Deltaproteobacteria bacterium | reverse complement strand
TTAAAATATTCATAATGAAATACTCAATTCAGATCTGAAAAAAGAGGAAAACATGGTTCTTAATGAAATTATACGTTCAGCCCGCGGGAAAAAAGAGGTTGATCTGCTTTTGACCAATGCCCGCATCGTCAACGTCTTCTCAGGAGAAATCGCTTTAGGAGATATTGCCGTGGCTCGGGGATATATCGTGGGATTTGGCACGTATGATTCCAAAAAGAAAATCGATATTGGGGGGCGATTTGTGGCCCCGGGTTTTATCGACGCTCACGTTCATATCGAAAGTACCATGACGTGTATGACAGAATTTGTCCGAGCCGTCCTTCCGTTTGGCACAACCACCGTAATCGCGGATCCTCACGAGATTGCCAATGTACTGGGTGTTGCAGGCATCAACTATATGCTTCAATCGAGCGAAAATCAACCCATGAACATTTATTTTAATCTTCCCTCCTGTGTCCCTGCCACAGACATGGAAACTTCCGGTGCAAAACTCACTGCCGAAGATCTTTTACCGTTTATGACTCATCATCGTATTTTGGCCTTGGCCGAAATGATGAATTATCCGGGCGTTATCCATGAGGATCCGGAAGTCTTACTGAAAATCAAAAGCATCCAAAAATACCGAAAACCGGTTGACGGCCATGCACCAGGACTTTCCGGCCGTGATCTATATGCTTATATTTCCGCCGGAATTTCGAGTGATCATGAATGTACCACGGCAAAAGAAGCCATGGAAAAACTGAATGCCGGAATGCGAATCATGATTCGTGAAGGAACCGGGGCAAAAAATCTTAACGATCTGTTACCCATTGTAAATTCTAAGACCTCCCGTCGTTTTATGTTGTGTACGGACGACCGGCATCTTTATGACATTTTGGAAAAAGGACATATTGATTCGATGGTTAGAAGGGCGATTAAAACCGGCATTGATCCAATGCTTGCCATTCAGATGGCCACAATTAATTCGGCAGAGTACTTCGGGATAGGCCATTTGGGAGGAATAGGGCCTGGGCAACAGGCAGATTTGATTGTGTTTTCGGATATTGAAAACCTTTATGTTGAGCAGGTTTATCACCAAGGTAATCTGGTGGTCGAAGATGGAAACATCTCGCCTGAAATTGATCACCCGGAATCGTTATCTGTCCCTTCAACCATGAACGTCAACATGGATAAAATAGATTTGTCCATCCCGGCCAAAGGTAGACGTGTCAGGGTTATGGATATCATACCAGACCAGAACACGACCCTAAAGAGAATTTTTAAAGCGTCTATGCTGGATGGAATGGCCATATCCGATATTGATCGTGACATTTTGAAAATCGCAGTGGTCGAAAGACACATCGGATCGGGCAATGTGGGCAAGGGGTTTGTCCGAGGTTTTGGCTTAAAACGAGGTGCCCTGGTTTCGAGTGTGGCCCATGATGCCCACAACATCATTGTTGTGGGCACCAATGACTCTGATATGAAAGTTGCCATTGAGACGGTGGTTGACATGGGAGGAGGGCTGGCAGCCGTATGTGACGGCCGGATTTATGCCGCTTTAGAACTTCCAATCGCAGGCCTTATGTCCTATGAGCCGGTAAACGCGGTAAATGATCAACTGGGCGGTTTATTAATGGCTGCCCGGGATTTCGGTTCAACTCTAACGTATCCTTTTATGACCCTGTCCTTCTTGGCACTTCCTGTCATTCCCGAATTAAGAATCACGGATAAAGGACTGATCGATGTGACCCGATTTAAAGCCGTACCTTTGTTTGTGGATTAAATCATCAGGTAAAATCTGCCCAAAAACGGCTCCAACATTGCCGAATTTTGTCTAAATCCTTGATTCGGCGATGTGTTTATCCAAGCTAACCTGCTAATATCTTTTATTTTATTACTCTTCCCATTATTTTTGCATAATTTTTGCATAAACTTTATCAAAAAAGTTCCGATATTGAATATAAAGGAACGGGTTATGAAATCTAAGACTTTCGTGTTACCTTTGTTGTTGATGGCATTGGGGTGCGTTATTTCAGGATGCATGGATAGAATGCCATACAATTTCAACGGCAAGGTATCCCGCTACCCAAACGCTAAGATTGTGAACATCATGCGGCTGAACGGCGGGTGCTATGCCGAACTCGAAACCATCGATTCAGGGGAAAAAGTCTTGGAATATTATAAACATCATTTGGTGCAGACAGGCTGGTATCTTCGGATTGAAAGAGGATTTGAGCCGTCATATATAAACAACCCGGGAAACACCGCATTTTTGGCGCTTTTCAAAGGCAGTGAAGGCTTAATGATTGATACGTATACGCCGGTTAACGGCGGAAAAACACAGATCACTTTATTTTTGGGAGATACGGATGTTTAACAAAAGATCTTTTTGTTTCTGGAAGCTACTTAAAAACAGAAAAGGTTTCACATTAACGGAAGCCCTTGTTGTCATAGGAGTCCTCGCTATAATGATCACCATTTCAGTGCCCAGCTATATATCCTATTTGCCCAAACATAGACTCCAAACATCGGCAAGACAGATATACGATGACTTGCAACTGGCGAAAATTCGGGCCGTAAAGGACAACACAGATGCATGTATCACCTTTGACATCGTAAATGAGAATTATACCGTATTTTTAGACGCGGATGGAAGTTCTAGCTGGACCGCAGGCGACACCATGATAAAAAACACCGTCACGTTAGAAAACGGCGTAGATATGACCGCGGCCAATGCCTGTGGATTCAACAATAGAGGGCTTAGGACTACCGCTCAGACCCAAGTCGTACGGTTGACAAATCCAACCGGTCTTATTATGCGTATTGATGTGAATACTGCCGGCGGCATCTCAATTTTAATGAGTAAAGATAACGGCGTGACCTGGAGTTAAATTGAAGAAAGCTTAAGCTTTCTTTTTTAATCCGAACAATTCATCTTTGCCCACCACACGGAAGCTCTGAACCAAATTTGCCAATTAATATTTTTCAACTTTTTTCCTAATCACTCAAAAGATTTAACAACAGCCCGCGATACAATTCGATTGGATCACTCAAAGTTGACTTTTCCATATCCTCTCAATCTCCGTAAACGAAAAACAAAATAGTATTTTGTAAAAAACCTGCCTTTACCCATTGCCGCAGCTTTTTCTTGTCAAACCTTCATCGAAGACATACAATACTGCGGTATGTTTGTGACCGAATTCAACCCTGCGATGAATGGAGTTGACAACTCTGTTTGAAGTTCTTTATTTTCAACTGACCATGATAAAAATAGTTGAAGCAAATACAGAAGAATTCATTGAAAAAGCAAAAAAATTAATCTGGGAATATGCTCAATCCCTGGAATTTGATTTGGGTTTTCAGGACTTTGATAAAGAGA
>JAFDCA010000647.1 GCA_019313025.1 Deltaproteobacteria bacterium | reverse complement strand
GGAAATTATGCGGGATGCCTCGGATAATTTTGTGATTGTCTGCTCTATTGAAAATTTTGATCCCATGGGGATCCATACGGGAGACAGTATAACTGTTGCCCCCGCCCAAACCCTGACGGATGTTGAATTTCAGGCCATGCGGGATGCGGCCAAAAAAATTGTGACCAAAGTCGGTGTTGAAACCGGGGGGGCCAACATTCAGTTTGCCTTGAATCCGAAAAACGGGGATATGGTGGTTATCGAAATGAATCCCCGGGTCTCCCGCAGCTCGGCACTGGCATCAAAAGCCACCGGTTTTCCGATTGCCAGGATCGCCGCCAAACTTGCTGTAGGCTATCATCTCGACGAGATCCCAAACGATATTACACGCAAAACCCCGGCCTGCTTTGAACCGGCCATCGATTATGTAGTCGTCAAGATACCCCGCTGGGATCTTGAAAAGTTTCCCGGCAATGATCCTCGCTTGAATTCCCAGATGAAATCGGTGGGCGAGGCCATGGGGATCGGCCGGACCTTTAAGGAATCCCTGAACAAAACGCTCAGGTCTTTAGAAAACAACTGGTCGGGATTCCATGCCAATGGTAACTCATCCTATCATGGGATGTCATCTGAAGCGTTGGCGGATGATCTCAGATGGGGGACACCGGACCGCATTCTGAAAATTTGGCAAGCCTTGACCATCGGAATTTCTCCCGAACAAATTTCAACGATTACCGGTATCGATATCTGGTTTCTGAAAAATCTCCAGCAACTGGTTGAGTTCGAATATCACATTGTTGAGGAATTCAAAGAGCGGCAAACGTTAACGGCGGACACCCTTAGAAGCGCCAAACGTCTGGGGTTTTCCGACCAGAATCTTGCGCTGTTGACCGGAAAACTGGAGGGTGAAATACGGCGGCTGCGCCAGGAAAACGCCATATTGCCGTCTTTTAAAATTGTAGATACCTGTGCGGCTGAATTTGAATCTTTCACCCCTTATTATTATTCCACCTACGATCTGCAAAACGAATCCGTACCTTCAGAACGAAAAAAAGTGCTTATTTTAGGCGGCGGCCCCAATCGAATCGGCCAGGGCATTGAATTTGATTACTGTTGTGTCCACGGCGTCCTGGCCTTAAAAGATCTGGGAATCGAGGCCATCATGATCAACTGCAATCCGGAGACGGTCAGCACCGATTATGATGTGGCCGACAAGCTTTACTTCGAGCCACTAACCTATGAAGATGTCCTGAACGTGATCGAGTTGGAAAAACCGGATGGAGTCATCATTCAGTTTGGCGGGCAGACTCCGCTGAAGTTGGCGCTGGCTTTGGAAGAGGCCGGTGTACCCATATGGGGGACCTCGCCGGATTCCATCGATCTGGCTGAAGATCGTGACCGATTCGGGACGCTATTGAAATCTCTGGATATTCCCCATCCGCAATACGGAACGGCCACATCCATTGAGGGCGCATGTGAAATTGGTCAAAAAATCGGATTCCCGTTGATGGTAAGACCCTCCTATGTCCTGGGCGGCCGGGCAATGGAGATCGTGTATGACCTCAAATCGCTGGAACATTACATGCAGCATGCGGTGAACGCCTCCGAGGAGCATCCGGTGCTTCTGGATCGTTTCCTGGAAGATGCTTTTGAATTTGACGTCGATGCGATCTCCGACGGGGAGCGAACCGAAATCTGTGGTGTCCTGCAACATATCGAGGAAGCAGGGGTGCATTCAGGAGACAGCATGGCCGTCTTGCCGCCTTATTTGCTGAGCCGCGATCAATATGAAGATATCAAAGAATATACCCGTAAGCTGGCCAAGGCCCTAAATGTCAGAGGTCTGATCAACATCCAGTTCGCGATTATGTATGATACCCTTTATGTGATCGAGGTGAATCCGCGGGCGTCGCGTACGGTGCCCTTCGTGAGCAAGGCAACCGGGAATCCGATCGCCAAAATAGCTGTAAACGTGATGGCCGGAAAGAGCCTGGATCAGCTCGGTTATCGGTTTAAAGATCATCTGCCGTATGTTGCCGTCAAGGAATCGGTATTTCCGTTTGACCGCTTTGAAAAGGCCGATATATACCTGCGACCGGAAATGCGTTCTACCGGGGAAGTCATGGGGATTGCACCCACTTTCGGAGAGGCCGTCTTTAAGGCCTTTCAATCCACAGGTATTACCATTCCGAAATCCGGCACCGTTTTTATCAGCGTCAATGACAACGATAAAGCCCGCATGGTTCCGATTGCAGAAAGCCTGTCTAAAATGGGCTATAAACTGGTTGCCACACTGGGAACGGCTAATTATCTTTCTATCCGGGGAATCCCGGTGCAGACTGTACTCAAGGTTAGTCAGGGACGCCCGAATGTCGTTGACGACATCAAAAACGGCAATATCAACCTGATTATTAACACCCCTTTGGGTCAAAGATCTCGCCGGGATGAATATCCCATCGGATGGACGGCGATTAAGTACCGCGTCCCGTTTATCACCACACTCTCCGCCGCTGAAACGATTGTGCGCGGTCTGAAAGCTCAAAACAAGAACCCGTTTGCATACAAATGTTTGCAGGATTACTATAAAACCGCCTAAACGGTGGGATGGAAAAATTAATTCAAAGAAATAATTTCTTAAGTTCTTTAACCGAATCGACAACGTAATCCGGCTGAACATCGCCCTTCAGGTCACTTGTGTGAAATTCGCCTGTTTTTACCAGCACCGACTTGATACCTGCCATTTGCGCCCCCACGATATCGGTGGAAACACGGTCACCAACCATCAGGACCTCCTTTCTTTGCAGACCCATGGTATGAAGGGACATATCATAAATGTAGGTGTTCGGTTTGCCAATATACGTTGCTTTCAAATTGGCGGCATCTTCCAGCATCTTG
>JAFDCA010000646.1 GCA_019313025.1 Deltaproteobacteria bacterium | reverse complement strand
CAGTAATTCTGAATTGACATCGTTATGCAACATGTACCTTCAATCATCCAATGAATCCAATCAATTGGATGTTTCCAATTTTATCACATTTTTCATCTTAAGCAATCTATCATCGGTTTATTTTGCTTAGAAATTTGGTACATGAATGCAATGGCCGCCGACTTTTAACTTTCTTTTCGGCCGGGTATCCTATTGTAACCAATCCCTGTGGTTCCCAATTTACTGGTAGTTCAAGGACTTCCTGAACCACTTCTGGGCAGAAGAGAGGGGCGCACATCCAACAGGCTCCTAGACCGAGGGCATGGGCGGCGAGCAATAGGTTTTGACCAGCCATTGCAGTTGACTGAACAGCCATCGTCCATTCGTTTATTTGGCGACGCTCGTCGGGATAAGAATCCATATCCTCCATACTCGAGCAGATGAGCACAAGCAACGGAGCGGCCGTTATCCGTCTGTACGAGCGGGATACATCATTTTCTATTACATTGGTTTCCACGCCGTCATGGGTCAAATCTTTCTTCAATCTATCACCCATAGCTTGTGCCAGTTGGCTCTTTTTTTCTAGGGCTGAAATGACTACAAATCGCCATGGTTGGCGATTGTGGGCGGAAGGTGCCCAAATAGCAGCTGTCAATAACTTATCGACGAGCTCCTGAGGGACGGACTTTTGTTGGTAGCGTCGAATAGAACGCCGGCCGAGCAAAAGGTCCAAAAAATGATCACCATTCTCATTTCGTGGCATAAGAAGATAATGCAACATTCTTTTTGTAAAAGGAAATATCCAGAAACTACCTAAATGTTAAAAACTAAATATCGTCCAACCGAATGTAAGTCTGACCGGTCTGCCAGTCATCGTCCAAATTTAGACTCTTAGCGAGCCACGGAACCCCCTAGCGGCATAGTATGAGGGCGCACTGTTGTGATATACAAAGACATGATCGTAGCGGCGATCAGCAAAAATGGCGCCACCGAGTTTTCTAATGTCAGAAGGTGTTTTCACCCAGCTCGACGTCTTCGTATCGAAGTCTCCTAGTTTCTGCAACTCTCGATATTGTTCTTCCGTTAAAAGCTCAATGCCCATGGCAGCTCCCATATCCATAGCGTTATTATCTGGTTTATGTTCTTTCCTTGCCTCCTGCCCTTCACGGTCGTAACAAACACTTCTGCGGCCTTTAGGACTTTCCGTTGAACAATCATATAAAATGTATTCGCCCGTCTTCTTGTCATGGCCAACAACATCCGGTTCACCACCAGTTCTTTCCATTTCATTGAGTGACCATAGTTTTTCAGTATTATCTTCTAGCTTTGCTTGTACTTTTGCCCATTCAAGACCTATATGACGGTTCATGTTTTTCTCAAAACGGGCCTTTAATACTCTGAGTAATTCTTCACGTTGTTCTGGTGACAACTCTTTTTTTGTTTCCATAATTATCCTTCGTAATGATTGATAGCGTAAGACAATACAGCTCCGATGATATCTTGATTTCAATGGTGCTGTAAGCGTAACATTCATTGTGTTGCTTTCCTAGATTCACCGGATATTGCCGGACCGAATGTCATTGGAGTGGGAGATTTTCCTTATTAACAGAGAAATTTGGCTTATTCGCGGAGGATATCACGACAGATATTAGATAACAAAAAGCCTTGCTAAGGTGAGTGCAAGGCCTTTTGAGGGAAGAGGAGAAAAGGTGGAATACTAGGGAATGAGTTATAATAATGGGTGAACGATTATGTTACTCCTGTTCTGTACAAGTAATCGATATGTTGCTAACTATCTTGAAAAAAACTGATTAACTTTGCCGGGAAATCATGGTTAAAAAATCCATAATTGCCCCTCCCCGACATTTAGAAATTATAGTTGGACACACTCAGATCAACTGTTCCCCGATTACGTTGTAAGTGTAAAATAATTAACATTTACCGATATTTTGCCTACTAAATCGATAATCAACTAATTCTACGGAAAAATTTGGTTTGATGAATGATCGTTGTGATCATTGTGGTGAGCCCACACTTGATACAGATACCGTTTGCTGGCATTGTGGGATGCCACTTCCCGGCCGCAAGGAATTAAACACGCCAAAGGACCTCGTAAAAGATGACAGGCAACAGTCAGTTTCACCATCCTCTGTCGCGATGTACACAGGGATGACCATCATCGTCATCCTCGGTGCCTGGCTGGTGATGGTCTATCTCGGCCGTTTACCATTGGTCCAGGTCCAATTTGGCACGCGGACACCAGCTGAGTGGGAGTCAATCATCAGTGCAGAAAACAGTTTTATCCTGTTATTACCTGAAAGTTGGTGGTGGATTGATGGGTCGAGCGATGAGCAACGGGGAGCGATAAAAGATCTCATAGCAGAAGAAAAAACATATGATATTAGTACCTACCCCTTTGGCGCAGAAGTGGCCGATCTGGAAATTCAATTTATCGCCGAAACAAGCTCTGCATCTGGCTCCCAATTGTTACCTTTTCTTGTCATAGCCCGAAGCAGCTTGCTCAATCGATTAACATATGAGGAAGCCATAGATTTCCTTTTAAATAGTGAATATAAAATAAATGAGGTTAAACTCGTCGACGATTTCGACAAGAGTTACCTAAGCATATTCGTTCACACTGCTATTGATGAAGATTTGGATATGCGATGTTGGCAGAAATTCATTCGAGGTGAAACAGAAGCAATGCTGGTATCACTGTGCGCGCCTACCTCTCTTTACCAAGCCAATATCAACACCTTTGAGGATATATTGGGAAGCTTCCAGCGCCTTGATTCTTGACGGGCAATTGACCACTCTGTACAATCCGCACCATGCCCGACTCATTTACCCAATCTAACTTCAGTTACGGAGGTCAAGCTGTCATCGAGGGTGTGATGATGCGCGGCTCCAAGGCTCTTTCGGTAGCAGTAAGAAATCCAAAAGGCGAGATTGTCATTCATACCGAAGACCTTGATCCCAGAATCTATGGTGGACGATTGGCCAAGATCCCATTTCTTAGAGGCATCACGCTTCTCTGGGATGCTTTGGGTTTAGGCATTAAGAGCTTGATGTTCTCGGCTGAAGTTGCCCTGGAAGAGGAAAAGGAAGAAGGCAGCGGGAATGTCTTTGAGGGGCCCGCTCAGTGGGGAATGGTCGCTTTTTCACTCGCTTTCGCAGTTTTTCTTTTTTTTGTGATCCCTACATTTTTAGCAAGCTTAATTGAACGCCTCCTGGGAGGCGATTTACATCATGTGATCGTCAATTTGATCGAGGGGTTAATTCGGCTATTTTTTCTCATCACCTATATCTATCTGATTGGCTTAATGCCAGATATCAAACGTCTTTATGGTTATCATGGTGCAGAGCACAAGACAATTAATGCTTACGAGGCTGGGGCTGATCTGACCCCTTCCTCAGTGGCTAATTTTCCATTAGAGCACCCACGATGTGGCACTGCCTTTATACTGTCGGTGGTAGTCATATCTATTATCTTTTTCAGT
>JAFDCA010000645.1 GCA_019313025.1 Deltaproteobacteria bacterium | reverse complement strand
TAAATTATGAATAACATCTTTATGAAATTTTTTATCACGAATAACGCCGCAACCATCGGCGTTTTTTTGAGGGTTAAGGTGATGTGTGTGTAAAGGTTCAGTGATACCGTGAGTGTGACAGACGGCACATTCGTGTACATATAAATTATGATTATATTTAGATTTTTTGGTGCTTAAAACAGAATTTTCTTTTTTTTCTAAGAAACTTCAAGTTAATAATATTCTTGACTTGATATACAATGTGCATTAAATGATAATTATTATCATTTAATCGAAATCCGCCAGAGGGCTTTGGCGGATGCGGAACGTTATCTGGCATCGTAGATTGTGGTGAAATTGGAAATCCCGTAGGATTTCGAGTTCTTGAAATTAAGAATGGCAGAATACCTTAAAAATATATTAAATTAACCATTTCAAACATTTGAAACGCTCAGCTTAGGTCTCAAATATGAGGAGGATAAAATGGCTGAAAAAAAATTCAAGCAGGTCTGTAAATGTGAAAACTGTGGCAATGAGGCCGAAATGATGATCACCTGTTCCTTGGAGGAACACAAGGAGGAACATAAAGAACCACCACCCACGGCCTCCGAAAAAAAAGGCAAGACCAAAGGGCATGCCGTATGCACCCATTGCGGCGGCGAGGCCGATATGTGGATTGATCTGTAATCACACACATGAGATGGGATACAAAAATGATGGCCATTCCCTTGACGCTGTTATATTCGCAGGGGTTTATGCCATATGTGGGGGCTTGAATGTTATATCCGGAAGGGGAAGATGCCTTTTAAGGATGATCGGCTTTACCGAATTGCCGTCTGGTGTTAAGTCTCCTGAATGTGATGAAACCCTGAAACGTTTAGAAATAAAATAGAATCGCGCACCTTTATTTCAGCACGGTATTCAAAAGCAAGACATGAACAAACATCCGTTTTCATTATCCAGTAGACGGATCATTATTTTTTGCTTGCCTTTTTTCTAACGATACAGAACCGGTACAAATCTAAAGGGTTTGCAATGCCGCGATTTTCTGACAATATTTTTTTATACGTTTCAAAGTCTTCTGATGTGCATCTTTTTTTGTTATAAATTCGATGAACCTTGTCTATAAATTCACATGTAGAAAAATAGTCCTCTATTTGATCATTGTTCGGATATTCCTTTAAATATTTCCAGTAGGCTTTTCGAAGTCTGGCAGACTGATAGAATGTTGCTGTTTTTTCCGTTTTGTAATATACTTGTCTTGAATCTTGATTGAACAAATTCATGTTAAGGCTTGTTTCTATTTTACAAACAAATACATCATTAATTTTTCCAAGTGCCTTAAAATATCTATCTTCATCGTTAATCCCTACCTCATCACTCGAAAAAAGATACGCCTTTTGCAAAACATACCCATCGAGGGACATATCCGTTAACGCATAAAAAATATCGTCGCTAAAATAGCTTGGGCACTTTCCTTTTTGACAATCTCCCAGCATTCTATCAAACCATGCAAAACCTATATTTCGTTTCAGCGCATGATATCTGTCATCCAAATTATCCGTAAATGATTTATTTTTATACTCAAACAAGAACTCCGTCCTTTTTTCTAAAGGCATTTTCTCATGATATTTTTTGTAAGCTTCAACTGTGGTTTCCATTATCTACTCCTCCATTAATAAAAATGGTGACGCTCTCATCCGTGATTTTTTTCATTCCCGGCTGGGAGACCCTATCCGTTCTTCTCAGCTCGATACGCCTTATGCTGTAGTTCTCTTCAAGATGTCTGGAAAGAGATTTTAGGATATCTTGTTGAGCTTCCGGCGTGTTTGGATGTGCGACGCTTCTCTGTATACTCACACTTTCTTCGATAGCACAATTGATTTCGGTGTGATCTGACGATGTTTCCTTCACCACAAAAGGGCTGCCCGCGTTCATTTGAACACTTGGTTCAAAATACTCGCAATAACTTCCACTTTGTAAGGATATCGTGTTCATGTAACGAACACCATAGTTTTTATTTTGTAAAGTGAAAATTTTACATTTTAAAGTGTTATTCGAATCATCGATAATGTTACGACAAGATTCACAAGTTGCATCTCGTAATTTTTTTGAAGAAAATCCATTTTGCATTTTTTTATCTGTTCGGGTTGATAAAAACATGTCTGCAATGTCGTCGAGTCCCCGACCAAGGCTCTTTTTTCCCATTTTCCCTCTAAATCTTGATCACGGAGTTTGTGCCTCCAAATGGGTTATCGACCTTGTGGGCATTGTTTTGATCTGCAACCCATTCATCATCAATAAGAAACCTGTATTGGTAGGTTCCCGGCTTAAGTACGACACATTTTGACCATATCCCATCTTTATTACGTTCCATGAGAGATTCTTCGGACGTGTTCCAATTGTTGAAGGTTCCGACTATTTTGACACAATTAGCGTTGGGTGCATCATAGATGAATTCTTTTTCTACCATAGCCGCTAAGGGAAGAGGCCTTTTTCGCTTAGCGGGCCGTTTACCGAGAATTTTTTCATCTCTGATCACTTCTTTCGAAAGGGCCATATAGTCACTGAACCCGGTGGCGCTTTGATCATAGTCCACAATGGATTTGCCAAAGCCCGCGGCTTCCTTCAACTTCACATTCGTATTTATAATTGTTATAAACATAGAATCTTTAAAATGTTTTTTAATATCCTCCAAAATTTCTTTTGAGATCCTTGTCCGTCTATCATACATCGTCGCAACAACTTTTATCCGAATTTCATGCCCTGTTTTTTCCCGCACCAGATCTATTATCTTTAACAGCTTGCTGATCCCATGCAGTGAAAACAAGCTCATCTCAATAGGAACGATCACCTCCGTCGAAGCCATGAGAGAATTAAACGTCAGCAGTCCAAGACTCGGGGGACAGTCAATGATGATATAATCATAGTTTTGATCTAAACCGTTAATTGCCTCCTTAAGTCGGGTCTCCCTGCCTTGCACCTTTGAAAGATGTTGCTCTAAAGCGCTTAAGGAAATATTAGAAGGGGCGATATCGAGGTTGTCACCAACCTTAATGGTCACGTCATTGAGAATTGCCTTAGCGCCTCTTGAATGATAAAGTGCGTCGCTAACTGTTTTTTCCAACTCACCGGTATCAATATTTAAACCTATCGCAGAGTGTCCCTGTGGATCCATATCGATGAGAAGTACCTTTCGACCTTTATGCGCCAAGCATGCAGACAGGTTTATAGCGGACGTTGTCTTGCCACATCCTCCTTTTTGGTTGGCAATCGAAATAATCCTCATCAGTCCCTCCTTTTTGCTAAGATATAATTTTTCCATTAAAAAAGCCTCCAAAAGGGCATTATACCCCCTGGAGGCTTAATTCGGATATTTAAGAACCTCTTTCATCATGATTTTCACCAAATTAAAGGTTAACGTATGAAAAAGATCTTAATTTAAACCACCATATTATAAAGCATATTGTGTGTCAAGAAAAAAAAACTACCACATATTGTAGTAAAAAAACAAGGGTATGATTGGAAGGAATATTGAACCTATATGGCGCGATTGTCAAGACTTACCCGCCGATGGCGAGGTTGCCGCAATTGGAAATTTGAAGAGATGCTATCTATGTATACGAATATGTATGACCTATTTCAGCCTTGTCGTTTTTAAGAAGAAAGCAGTTTTTCTCGCTGCATTTAAGACCGTTCACGCAATCTTCGCCTTTACGACAAGGGCAATTTTTACTGATTTCAAACCACTTCATAGCCTTAAACCATTTACGAACCAGAGAGCATAAAATCTAATTTCCCTTTAAGATGAATTGACATTCACCGCAAAAAATCGATAGCTCCCTCTTCATGCCTTACTTTAGCTTTTGTTTGGACCCTATTACTGCATATCTCATATGCAAAAACCGTACAAACCCAGATAGACAATATATTTATATAATAAATTCAATTATTTGTTTGATCAGTTCGCGATGACAAGATGATCACGACAAACAAATAGCATTTAAATTGTGAAATAATTTACATAAATTTTGTGAATGTTTTTAAATAGAAGGCGTTGCGTTGGCACAAAAAACCTCTCCACACCAAAGGGCGGGAGTTCTGCCTTACAGATAGTGCTTCGCGGCGGGGAACATGCCGACTAAAAAAAATCGACCGTGGTCGCTTTTTTAGTTGACAACTGTCTCCATAACGATTAAAATTCCGACCATAGTCGACTTTTTTAAAAAGGGGAAAAAATGAGTGGTCTTAGAGAACTAAAAAAGAAAAAAACACGACAGGCGATTATGAATGCCGCCATCAAGCTATTTTCGGAAAAAGGCTTCAAAAATACAAGTGTCGATGAACTGGCCAAAACGGCGGGTGTCGGAAAAAGTACCATCTATGGTTACTTTCATACCAAAAACGAAATTTTTTTGGCCTTTTGTGAAGATGAAATCGATTTCGCTTTCACAGAGCTCGCCAAAAAAAGAGATCCTGGCGCCCCCCTTAAGGAACAACTACTGACATTGTTTATGGGCCAATTCCGTTATGTTACGAAAAATTACGACTTCGGCCGCATACTGGCCAGGGAAATGGTTTTTCCCAAAGAGCTTACCATAGAGAAATCAAATGACCTCTCTGAACGATATCTGAGCGCCTTGGGGGAAATTCTTACACGGGCAATATCGCGAAATGAGTTGCGTGATGACTTGGAGCTTCTCTATGTCTCGGGCCATCTTTACGCTTTATATATCATTGTATTGTCTGCGTGGTATGAACGCCGGTTTCAAAGCGAACGGGAAATAGAACAGGCTCTGCAAAAACTTCTGAGCCAGGCCATGGAAGGACTATCGCCAAGAAAAAGAAAATCGGAGATGGTCTGAACTTTTCGGATCATCGTCCAAAATTCGAGGATAAACAAGAGGTAAACACCATGTACCCCAAAGAAATAGAACCTCAAACCAAACGGGGCAGGATCGTAAAAATGATTTGGAAAACGCTGCCGCTTCTATTTCTGATGATGATCGTCGTTATCATCATTACCCTTTTTTCAGTGATCAATGCGAAAAAAGCGAGGATCACAGAGGCACAGGCCAAAGCCCTGGCTCACGATCGTCCACCCACCAATGTCGTGCTTTTGGAAACTCAGCCCACCACCATCCGCGACCGGATCAATCTGCCGGGTGCCATCGAGCCATGGACGGATCTTGAACTTCTGGCCAAAATCAACGGCGAAGTTATCGAGGTTCCGGTTATAGAGGGCGATAAAGTAACCAAAGGCCAGATCATCGCACGCATCGATCCCACCGATTACCAGATCGCTCTCGACGCCGCTAAAGCCTCGTACCGGTTGGCATATGCAAATTTGAAGCGATTTGAGAATTTGTTTGAAAAGCGCCTGATTCCCAAATCTGAATTTGAGAAGAATGAAACCCAGGTGCAGACCACCAAGGCTGAAATGGAAAAAGCAGCGCTCAACCTATCTCGCTGTACCATCACCGCACCGATATCGGGGGTAATCCGGCGGCTGGACGCCAAAAAAGGCCTGCTTTTAAGCGTGGCCGATCCCATTGCCCGAATCCTCGAAATCGATAGGGTCAAAGCGGTCATCGGTATTCCTGAATCGGATGTGCCCACCGTACGAAACATCGACACCGTGCAACTTACTGTTCAGGCGCTGAACGACCTTGAAATTGAAGGTCGAAAACATCTCCTTGCCGTCTCTCCTGAAAATATTGCTCGGCTCTACAAACTGGAACTGGCCATTGCCAATCCCGACGGCATGCTTCTACCCGGCATGTTCGTGAGGGCGGAAATCGTCAAAAAAGTGGCTGAGGCCAGTATGAGTGTGCCGCTTTATACGGTCATCACCCGAAACCAAGAACAGTTTGTCTACGTGGAGAAAGACGGTTTGGCTGAGCGAAGACCTGTAGAGCTGGGGATCTTAGAAGATTGGAAGGTGCAAATCAACAAAGGACTGTCTCCGGGCGACAGGGTCATTGTCGAAGGCCACCGTAACGTAGAGGAGGGGCAAAGGGTTAACATCGTTCGGGTTGTTTCCGGGAAAGAGAGAACCGCCCTATGATTGTTTCCGATACCGCCGTCAATAAAAGTATCACCGTGATGGTGCTCACCGTGATTATCCTTGTCTTCGGGATTTATTGTTACAACGTGCTGCCCAGAGAGTCCGATCCGGATATCACCATCCCCAATGTCTTTGTCACCACCTCTTATCGAGGGGTATCACCTGCGGACATGGAAACCACCATCACTATTGAAATCGAAAAAAAACTCAAAGGCCTGGACGGGGTCAAAAAAATTCAATCCGTAAGCAGTGAGGGGCTTTCCTCAATCAATATCGAATTCGTTACCGGCACCGACATCGACAAGGCCCTCCAGGATGTAAAAGACAAAGTGGACGAGGCCAAAAGCGAACTACCCACGGACTTGGAAGATGATCCTTTGGTTTTTGAAGTGAATTTTTCCGAACTGCCCATCGTTGTCTTTTCCATGAGCGGCACTTGCGGGCTGGCCACCCTCAAAAAGATCGCCGACGACCTCAAAGACGACATCGAAGCCATTCCCGGCGTGTTGGAAGCAGATGTCACCGGTGGTTTGGAACGGGAAATCAGAGTTGAGGTTTTTCCTGAAAAACTGGCCTATTACGGAATGTCTATCCCCACCTTTCAGCAAATCCTTTACAGTGAAAACCAGAACACATCGGGGGGTGCCATCCGTTTGGGTCAAGGACGCTTTCAGTTGCGGGTCCCCGGTGAATTTCGTACACCTGGAGAAATCTATGGTCTGGTCATGGGCACTCATAACGGCCAGCCCATTTACCTAAAAGACCTAGCCCGGGTGGTGGATGGCTTCAAGGAAGAGACCAGCAGATCCCGCTTGGACGGGAGATCTGCCGTTAATATTGCGGTCAAGAAACGTTCCGGTGAAAACATCATCGAAATCAGCAACAAAATCGACCAACTGATCGCAACACAACAACCCGCCTGGCCCAGCAATACCGAAATTGTCAAAGTCATGGACAAGGCAAAAGATATCAAGCTCATGGTGGCTGATCTCGAGAACAACATCCTTTCCGGTCTTGTTCTGGTGGTGATGGTTCTCTTTTTTGCCCTAGGATTGAGAAACGCATTTTTGGTGAGTCTTGCCATCCCTTTTTCCATGCTGCTTTCCTTTATCATGCTTCATATTTTGGGAATTACCCTCAACATGGTGGTGCTTTTTTCCTTAACCCTGGCCCTTGGAATGCTGGTTGACAATGCCATTGTGATCATCGAAAATATTTACCGTTATATGGAACAGGGCGTCCCGCGTATCGAGGCCGCCAAAAAGGCGACTTCCGAGGTGGCCTATCCCGTGATCGGCTCCACCATGACGACATTGGCCGCCTTTTCACCCATGCTGTTTTGGCCCGGAATCATGGGCGAATTTATGAGCTATCTTCCACTGACCCTCATCGTAACGCTTTCTTCCAGTTTGTTTGTGGCCATGGTGATCAATCCGGCACTGGCCTCTTTTTTCATGAAAATTAAAAAAAATGACAAGCAGCCCATGGCAACAAATGCTGAAGAAATCGAGGCAGCCGGTGAAAAACCCATCGAGATCAAAGGCAAAATTCTCAGGGCCTATTCCGCAGTGCTTGCCTTTTCTCTTCGACGACCGTTCATTATCTTGGGATTTGCTTTTGCCATATTGATTCTGCTGTACCAAGCATGGATGCTGTCCGTGGGTATTGAAAAACCCGTGGAATTTTTTCCGGACATTCAACCCAAGTCCATGTATGTCAACGTAGATGTTCCAGAGGGTGCAGATATCAACTACATCGATCGGATTATGCGGCGTATTGAGATGACAGTCGCCGGCGTTTCAGAAGAACAACTGTTCAACTCGTCGACCGAAAGCCACGGTCAATATCTTGAGGCACTGTCGCCCAAGACCCATGAAAAAGCCACCGGCGAAATATTTTCCGGTCCCAGTGACCTCGACAATATCGAGAATATCTACATAAAAGCCGTCACTTCATCCGCCAATTCCATCTTTGACTCCAATGCCCCCAACCATGTTGGAATTCGGTTTCTGGAAATGGAGGAGCGTAGGTCGTCGTCTTCGGATACCGTGGATGTGATTCGTGAACGGGTGAAACATATTCCCGGCGGACGAATAACCGTAGCCGTTCAGGAAGAAGGTCCCCCCACCGGCGCGCCCATTAACATCGAAATTGCCGGCGATAATTTCCAGATGCTTGGGAACATGGCCAAAGAGATTAGGGCCGTCATTTCCCGCATACCCCACGTAAAAGACATTCGAGATGACTTTGTGGAGGGAACGCCTTCGGTCAAAGTTGTGGTGGATCGCCAGAAGGCGGCACTGTTCGGGCTCACTACGGACATGATCGGTTTTGCCTTGAAAACAGCTTACAATGGCCTTGACGTCTCATCATTTCGTGAGGGTGACGAAGACTATGACATCACCGTGCAGCTTCCCGAGGAAAACCGACGGGTCACCGACGTGCTCAGAGAGTTGATGATTCCCACACCCAATAACGAAATGGTTCCTCTGTCAACGCTGGCAACGGTGGAATACAGCGGCAGTATCGGTGATATCGTTCGTATCAACAACGAGCGGGTGGTGACGGTCAAAGCCAATGTGGATGAAACCAAAATTCCCGGTCCCGTGGCCCGGACCGAAGCTGAAATGCTGTTGAAACAGTTTCCCCTTCCACCCGGTTATACCCTTCGGTTCACCGGTGAAAACGAATTTCAAAAAGAGTCCGAGGATTTTCTGAGCAAGGCCTTTGTGGTGGCCTGTTTCCTTATTTTTTTAGTCTTGGTCAGCCAGTTCAACT
>JAFDCA010000644.1 GCA_019313025.1 Deltaproteobacteria bacterium | reverse complement strand
TGACCATTCTTGCCATATTGGGAGTGATTGCATTTGCAGATCAGATCAGCGGGGCGCTGCCGCAGTTATTGGGCGGAAAGAAGGCTTATGGCCCTGCTTTTTACAGCACAGGTATATTTGTGGTTTCCATTTTTGTGGGAGTATGTGCGGGGCTGATTACCGGTTGCATCGGTGCCGGGGGTGGTTTTATCATTGCGCCGGCTCTGATGAGTGCTGGCGTTAAAGGCATTTTAGCGGTGGGAACAGACCTTTTCCATATATTTGCCAAGGCCATTATGGGAAGTGTCATCCACCGGAAGCTAGGCAATGTTTCCGTGCCCCTGGCAATTGTATTTTTAATCGGTGCCATTGTAGGCGCCACCGTCGGCGGGGTCATTAACCGGATATTATATGAAATCAATCCCGTTCTCAGTGATGCATTTATTACCACCGTTTATTCGGTCATGCTTGGATTCTTAGGAATTTATGCCATGACCGATTTTCTCAAGGCTAAAAGAGCCGAGCGCAAGGACTTTCATGGCAGAGAGACCCGTGGCAAAAAAGTTGAAGGCGCGGAAATGGGGAGCCTTCCCAAAAAGCTCCAGGCCGTTAATCTTCCTCCCAAAGTCAAATTCGATTATGATCTGACACCGGAAGGAAGAAGTATTTCATGGCTCTTTTTGGTCTTAAGCGGCGCTTTGGTTGGACTTGTGGCGGCCATCATGGGTGTTGGCGGCGGCTTTTTAACCTTTCCCATATTTGTTTATGTTCTGGGCGTCTCCTCCATGACCACGGTGGGAACGGACATTTTCCAGATTGTGTTCACCGCCGGTTATGCCGCCATCAGCCAGTACGCGATTTACGGGTTTATTTTCTACACACTTGCCATGGGGATGCTGTTAGGATCCCTGGTGGGGATCCAGATCGGGGCGATTGTGACCAAGGTTGTTCGGGGCATCACGATCCGCGGTTTCTACGCTGTTACGGTCCTGGCCGGTTTTTTGAACCGAATCTTTGCGTTGCCGGCCAAGCTGGGTGCCCTGGGTGTCATTAAAATATCCAAAGGGACCGGCGCAATTCTGGACAAAATCGGAGTATGGTCTTTATTCATCGTCATCGCCATATTCGCGATCTGGGTGATTGGCACGTTTTTTATGAATATAGGGGTACTTAAAGGTAGGGAGACGACGTCATGATTGCAGATAAGAAAGAATTTTTCGGCGGCTTGGCCTTGTTAATGGGATTTATGGTCGTCTTGGCAATAATATTCTTGCCGGTCTTCAAGGGCCGGAACGGCCTGGAATATTTGGATGATCTTTATAACTCCATCTCAAAGGGGTCGGCCTATTACATTCCAAAGGTAAAAAAAGAAATAGAGACGTTTGCCGGCACATCTGTCAGTGCAACCATTGCCATGGCGGACGATGCACAGGCCCGGCAAACAGCCGCTTTGTTAATGAAAGGCGACGCTCTGGTCAATGTGTCCGGAACCCGATTGAAGATTGAGGGAAATCTGACAAAAATCTTATTCAACTGTCTTGCCGATGCCGACAGCATGTATATCAATGACGGTCAAGCTGTTGCTGCCAAATACGGCTATAACGAAAGGCAGGTCATGTATAACTGGTGGCAGGCGCTCAAAGCCCTGAACAAGGATTTAACAAACCAAAAACAGTTCAAACCAGCCCGTGCCGTTGACATGGTTGTAACAAAAGCGGTGGAGACGTCTTATAACTATTACCGGATCGAGCCGCAGAGGATATCCGATCGTGGATTTTTTGTCTTTTTTTCGCTGGTATTTTATGTCATCTATACCCTCTGGTTTGGTTTTGCAATTATGTTTATGTTTGAGGGATGGGGCATGAAGCTGGAACATTAACCTGAAAATTTTCATAAAATATCCGGGTTAAGAGGGTTGACGATTGTCCATTGAAAAGGCTGAAAGCAAACAGTATCCTACCTTGCTTTTGGCCTTTTTTTCAGGTAGTCTATAAAATGCTTAGGGTCAAAAATTCGAAACACGAAGCACGAAATACGAAACGTGGTGGACACTTTGCGGTTTGAGGTTGGAAGACAGGGCCTTCCGATCTCAATCCTCAAACCTTAAGCGAAGCGATCCTCAAACCTGACGCTTTTGAAAGCGTTCGGTTTCAAACCTCAGAAGTTAATATTATGGCCGCACTGTTCGACCATTTTAAAAAGTTTTTTAAAAAAAAGCCAAAACCTACGGCTGCTGATGTCGAACAACTCCGCATTGCCTTCAAGGAACGGTATCACAGTTTCAAGCTTTTGCTTAATGCCAACAACAAAGCACTAGAGATTATGGCGGATATGGAACGGGCGCTTCAAGGCAGACAACCTTTTGGCATGGCGTTTATTCGGGCAAGTTGCACGGCGGTTTCCGTCAATGTCTTTAATATGATAAAAAATATCGAGAAACTTGCCCAGGACAAATACGGGGAACTCAATGGCAGGTTTAATGATATCCAGCGAAAGATCGATGGTTTGCTTTCACGAAAGACATTGATGAAAGATGAAAGACTGGTTATTCCCATAGAGGCTGTGAATAAGGAGATGAGCGATGTCGTAGGGAGCAAGATGGCCAATCTCGGGGAAATAAAAAACAGTCTTCAAATAAGGATTCCAACGGGATTTGTCATTACTTCGGCCGCCTATGAAAGATTTATCAAAGAAAATGACTTGCAAGCAGAAATCGACCGGCGTTTTCAATCCGCTGATGTGAATGATATGGAAAGACTTTTTACCCTGAGCTCCGAAATCCAGCAACTTATTATCAAATCCAGGATACCGGATGATCTGGTGGATGCCGTCAGGAAGGCCTATCATAAGCTTGAATCGGATACAAAAGATAAAGTGACCTTGGCTTTAAGGAGCAGCGCTATAGGTGAAGATACCCAGGAGAGTTCGTTTGCGGGCCAGTATCGGAGTGAGCTAAACGTCAGCTATGATAGCATTTTCCATGCATATAAGGAGATTCTGGCCAGCAAATACTCGCTTCAGGCCGTTACCTACCGATTGAACAAGGGATTTAAGGATGAAGATATTTCCATGTGTGTGGGATGCATGCGCATGGTAGATGCCGTAGCAGGTGGCGTCATCTATACTCGCAATCCTGTTGACATGGCCGATGATTCGATTTTCATCCATTCCGTATGGGGGTTGCCCAAGTCGGTTGTTGACGGTAGGGGTGCCTGCGATTTTTTTGTTGTTTCCAAAAAGCTTCCCAGAGAAATTATCCGTAAAAAAATATACGTCAAAGAATTAAAATTTATCTGCCTGCCCGAAGAAGGGGTTTGCCGCATGGAGCTGACCGGAGATAAAAAGGATCTGGCCTCTATTGATGATAAAACTGCATTGGACTTGTCGGAACTAACGGCTAAGATTGAAAAATACTATGCAATGCCCCAGGATATTGAATGGGCTGTTGATGAAGATGGCGCTATATATATCCTTCAATGCCGGCCTTTGAAGCAAATGGAAAAGCTGAAGACGGATCTTCCTGAACCCGCAGGAGTAAATGACGACATTATTGCCAGAGGAGGAATCACAGCAAGTCCGGGCGCAGCCAGCGGGAAGGTTTACCTGGTGGACAAGGGATTAGATATGCTGCGATTTCCTCAAGGTGCCGTGCTGGTTACCCGGCAGGCACTTCCCTTATGGGCCCCCCTTTTAAACCGATCTGCTGCCGTTGTAACGGAACAGGGGGGCTTTGCGGGACACCTTGCCAACGTGGCCAGGGAGTTCGGCGTCCCGGCGCTGTTTGGGGTGCCCGATGTTGTAAATCGATTGTGTCACGGTGAGGTGGTCACCGTTGATGCCGACGCTTTGGCCATCTATAAGGGAAAAATCGAGGCTTTGCTTGTGAAATCCGAAACAAAGGGAAACCTGATGGACGGCAGCCCGGTTCATGAAACCTTGAAACAGGTGAGCAGCCTTATCATTCCTTTAAACCTCCTCGATCCGGACTCTCCGGATTTTAGACCGGTCAACTGCAAAACCTTTCATGACATTACCCGGTTTATCCATGAAAAAGCCGTACACGAGATGTTCAATTTCGGAAAAGAGCACCACTTTTCCGAAAAATCGAGCAAACAACTAGTATATAAAGTGCCGATGCAGTGGTGGATCTTGAATCTGGACGATGGATTCAAGGAAGAAGTGGACGGGAAGTATGTTAAGCTGGAAAATATTGCCTCAATCCCCATGCTGGCTTTCTGGAAGGGATTTAGTGCCATCCCCTGGGACGGTCCACCTGCCATTGACGGCAAGGGTCTCGTATCGGTGATATTCCAGTCAACCGCAAATAGAAATTTAACGCCTGGTCTGCGTTCAACCTATGCCGCCCGAAACTACTTTATGATCTCCAAAAACTATTGCAGCTTAAGTTCCAGGTTGGGATACCATTTTTCCATTCTGGAAGCTCTGGTCAGTGAGCGCTCCATGGAAAATTACATCAGTTTCCAGTTCAAGGGGGGCGCGGCCGACTATCAGCGGCGGTTCAAACGGGTCCATTTTATCGGAGAGATACTTCAAGAGAAGGGTTTCAGGGTAGATATCAGGGAAGACAATCTTATTGCGCGCGTGGAATTCCATGACATGGATTATATGGAACAACGCCTTCAAATATTGGGCTATCTGACCCTTCATACCCGGCAGCTCGATATGATCATGAATAACGATGCCGCCATGAGCCACTATCTGCTAAAAATCGAAAAAGATATCCAAAACATCCTCGATTCACAATAAAACACGGCACTATTTAAAAAATAACATCCCGAATCCTCATATATTTTTATTATGGGAATATGCCTTCAGACTGTTCGGTGAAAACCGGCAAGCATAAATCTCCCGTTTGCCAAAAATCGTTGAAAACAAAACGTCTTGAAATTTCAATAATAATTCATGGTGAGGGGTATTGACAATTTGATTGATTTTCGATATTTGGTTTTGGACTTTCTGTCTATCGGACCATCGGGTATATTTGAGTTCATGCAAAGGGAAGGTGGCGTGGAAATGTGACTTTCAAAAAAAGCTTATTACAGACCGTGAAAGGTTTTTGAAACAACATCAAAAAAATGACTAACTGGTGATGTTTTAAAAATGAAAATTAGAGTAATCGATAATTTAAAAGAAACGACAGAACCGCTGAGCCATTCCGAAGCAGAAAAAATAGCAGCGCTCATCCGACAAAATACTCAGGATGTTAATCAGGGGGAGTACCGTCCGGAAGACCTTGAAAGACTGAATGATTTTGCTACACCTAAAAGAATTCAGGAAGAGATGAAAAGAGGTTACCTGGCCATGCTCTTAAATGACGAGGAAGACCTCATCGGTTGCGCCCTTGTCGTTCGAAGAGGGGTTAAGCTGGTCATAAAAACATTACAGGTTAAAACGGACCATTGCAGGAAGGGCTACGGTTCACTTTTGTATAAAGAATGCGAAAATTTGTTCAGACGCATGCGTATTCATGAAATAGAAGTTGAAGTTCCCAAATTCCCACGCTCGGAAGCCTTCTACAGAAGTCAAGGATTTGTGAAAACCGGAAATCCGACCCAGAAAGATCTATACTTTGCCATGTTCAAGTATGTCTGAGAAATTCTTTCCTCATTCAAGATCGCATATTGAAAACAGGGTCAGGTTTTGATGATTAAATATAGAACATATCCCACATAGCATGAAAGGAGTATCATCCCGTCTCTGCGCGTCACCACACATGTCTTTCTCATCATCAGCCATGGTAGAAAACTGACAAACATCATAAAAACGTAATCAATGAGCAGGCCGCTTTGAACAAAACCGCCGGGAATTGAAATCGGTTTTACCACAGATGCTGCACCGAGCACACTCAGGATGTTGAAGACATTGCTTCCCACTAGATTGCCGATACTGATGTCCATCTCTTTTCTTAATGCGGCGACAACAGAAGTGGCAAGTTCAGGCAGGGAGGTTCCCAGTGCCACGATGGTCAGACCGATAAATTTTTCACTGACGCCAAACACCTGCATAATGGCAACGGCAGCATCAATGAGAATTTCAGCGCCCACAACAACGCCGATGATTCCAGCCGTGATCCACATGATCTGTCCGGTTCTTGAAGTTATGTATTCGATATCTTTGACGGCATGCGCGAAGGCAATACTTTCATCATGAATTTTAAGACGGGATTCTTTGACGGCGATAACATAGTTAAAGCAGGTATATACAATAATGCCGGCGAAAAGCAATGCGCCTTCAAGCCTGCTGATTTTCGAATTCAAGGAAATTATCAAGAGAAATAACGACTGAGCGAGACTCCTCAAAAGTCCTCCTCAATTTTTCAGGTGAATCAATGGCTGCTATTTTGCCCTTATTAATAATGGCTACTCTTTGACAGAGGACATTGGCTTCTTCG
>JAFDCA010000643.1 GCA_019313025.1 Deltaproteobacteria bacterium | reverse complement strand
GAATATGCCGGGATGATATGAATCTTCCCGAGATTACTAAGTTCACTCGCCTTTAAACCGGTTTCTTCTTCCAGTTCCCGTTTAGCACAATCAAAAGGGGATTCACCGAGTTCCATGGTGCCGGCAGGTATCTCCAGCAAATAATCTCCTACCGGATGTCGATACTGCAACTCCATAACGATCGTATTATCATCCAGCAAGGGAACAACTGCAGTTGAACCCGGATGGCGGATGAAAGCCATATCGGTATTGCGACCATTTGGCAGGGTAAGATTCTCGGTCACGAAGTTAAAAATCCGCCCCCGGTAAATTTCATTCGAACTGTTGACGATTGCTCTTTTGCGGGTACTGACCTGTTTTTTCATAACACGGCCACCATGTTTTCAACGTCCAGCAATTGATCCAGGCGGGTGATGATGGGAACCGAGGTTGAGACATCCGGCCAGGTCCGGTTTACAGAATAATGTTGAATCCAGACTGCATGTAAACCGGCCTCTAAAGAACCGCAGACATCAATACGATAGTCATCTCCCACATAAATCGCTTCTTCCGGTTTTACATCCAATTCTTTCAGGCACAGATGAAAAGGCTGCCCGTCCGGCTTCGGTGATATTCCATCTTCCCCGGCGATAATGATGACCTTAAAATATTTTTCCAGCTCCGGAAACTGGCTGAGGCGATGCGTTCCGGTTCTCCGCTGCCCCTGGGTGTTGGAAATGAGGCCCAGTTGATATGTGGAAGACAAACGCTTTAAAACATCAATCGTTTCCGGAAATACAATGGTTTTCGCCTTTACGGTTTCCCAGTACTCGGTTTCCCAAGTTTCAAAAAGCTGGTCATCAAACTTCAGACAATAGTAAAAATACACCTCCCGCCAGAGAGAAATTCTGGAAAAATTTGATCTATCATGAAATTCTTTGCGGAATCGACGGTAATTGGCCATAAAATCTTCATGCAGGGTGAGGCTCATGTTCGCAAACAGCTTCGCCTGTGCCGCCTTTTCGGCAGCCCGAAAACCGTCAGCTGCATCCACTAGGGTCTGGCCGAAATCAAATAAAATCGCTTTTATCATTGTCTCAATGTCAAAGATGGTTTCTGGAAATTCGTCTTCATGGCTTCAAAGGCAGCTTTTTGAAGAAACCGGGCCTGAGTCCCATCCATAACGACAGGCCGCTTGTCCCTTATTTTGCCAGAGAGATTAGAAAACCGCCCAAAAAGATGACCAGCGCACCGGCCAAACGGATACCGCCATATTTTTCTTTTAGAAAATAACTTCCCATCAATACCGCAAATACGATGCTTAATTGTCTGAGCCCGACAATGTAACTGACGCGCTCAATGGTAAATGCCATCAAAATCAGGAAGTACCCAAATATGCCTAAAACCCCGTTGGCAATTATCATGCCCTTTGACTGAGTCCATTCTTTTTTTATCAACGATGGCTTTTTGGCAAAGGCGATATACAGCGTATAATAGGCCATACCGCACAACAAATGAAGAAAGGCAAACAGCACCGGGTGAATATGCCTGACAGCCATTTTATCAATTATGGAATAGGCCGCAACCGACAGCAGCGTCAAAAACGCCAGCTGTGTCGAGCGTTCATGGATAATCGCTTTTACGGGAGCCATAAGCTCGGCTTTTGTGATTTGCTTCATGTTGATGGTATAAACACCGAAGGCGACCAGCAGAATTCCGACAACTCCCTGCAAAGAAACCTGTTCGCCAATGACCAAAACCGCAATGATTAAAACCACGGCCGGAGAAGACCGCATGATCGGGTAAACTAAAGATAGATCGCCTTCTTTGTATGAGTGGGTCAGAAACAACCAGTATAAGAAATGGATCAGGCCCGATCCAAAACACCAGACGTATGCCTGTGAGTAATTAATGCCGCCTTTGTACAGAAAAAAAAAGAATAACGGTGAGAAGAAGAGCATTCCGAAAAGGGAATACCACCACAGAAAGATCTGCTTATCACCTGATTCTTTGGTAAACAGGTTCTTGAGTGCGTGAAAAACCGCTGACAGGACTACCAGTCCAATTGCTAGAATGTTCATTACGATTCCACTGCCAGTAAGTCTTCTTTTTAAATTACTCCTTTCCCCATTTTTTCAAATAATCAGCACATAGCTCTTCTTCCGAAGGGATGTACTCTTCCTTTGGGATTGACAACAGGGTATAGTTGAGGAAATTTTCCCAGTTGATGTTGCCGCTGAATATGTTGCCGGCCCAGGTGCCGCAACCGAGCGTATCGGTTGTGGGCAGTCCGGTGGTCCAGCCGCCGCTGTTGGCATGGGCATGCGGCATGTTGCAGACGACCCGGCCCACGTTGGCCCGCAGGGCGAGTTTCACACGACGATCATCATTTTCAGAATGTAGGGAAACCGAATGGCCCTCACCGGAAAATTTGAGGATTTTCTCCAGACGGTCCAGCATTTCGTCATAATCGGTCCATTTCCAGACGGTCAGCACTGGCGATATTTTTTCACCCGAGAAACGATCCTCCGGACCGACCTTCTCTCCGATCACCATCAAAAAACGGGTGTCCTCCGGAACTGTTAAACCGGCCTTTTCGGCGATAAAAGTGGCCGGGCGCGCTACAATATCCCGGTTCAGATGGGTTCCATCCGGCCACATGTATTGTCGCAATTTTTCACGCTCATCCGTGTTGCACAGATATCCGCCCTCAGATTTGAGGGCATCTAGCATATCATCATAGACGCTCTCATAAAGCGCCACCGCGTTCTCAGACGAGCATGATGCGGAATTGTTGGCGATTTTGGACAGTCGTATTTTGTGGGCCGCTTGTGCCAGATCAGCCGTATCATCCACGATGGACACGACATTTCCGGCACCCACGGTCTGAGCCGGTTTGCCAGCCTTGTAAACAACATCCACCAGGGCCGCCCCCCCGGTGGCCACCGCAAAATCGCAATTGGCCATCAGTTCGGAGGTTCTGGCATGACTGGTCTTTTTGATGCACTGCACCAGGTCCACCGGGGCCCCGATTTTTTCAAGCGCCTTGCGCACGTGTTGAACCGTTTCATAGGACGTCTTCTGAGTGCGCGGATGGGGTGAAACGATTTGCGCATTGCGCGTTTTCAACGTGCTTAGGGCCAGGCAGCAGATGGTTGATTCCGGGTTCGTACACGGCACAACGTTGGCAATTACCCCGATCGGTTTCGCATATTTACGAATACCCAGGGCCTTGTTCTCTTCAACCAGACCGCAGGTTTTGGCGTTGCGCATGTCCCAGAGCGTGCCCAGGGTCTTGTTTTTAATTTTATTCACTTTATCTTCGGCATGACCGATATTGGATTCATCCACAGCCATGTGACCCAGCTTATGACGAACGTCTTCTTTTAAAAGCTCCCAGGCCACCGCCTGAACCATTTCGTCCACTTTTTCCTGAGGCCAATATTCAACCTCTCGAAACGCCTTTCGGGCGCGATCATACATTTCCTGGATGTTGTCTTCCATGATTTTTATTCTACCTCCTATTTATTTGTTAAATGATTAAGATCTTTAGTTTTTGGCTTTTTAGCTCATTTTAGGCATTTATTGGAATCGTATACCCCATCTCCCGAAACGCTTCCTTTGCTACCACAAAAAAGTCTTCAATGTCTTTATAAGTGATCTGACCTAAATTGCACAATCTAAAGGTTTCCAGACCGAACATTTTTCCGGGATAGATTGTAAAGCCGCGCTCAAAGCAGTAATCATGGAGTTTAAAGAAATCAAATTTTTCATCTTCGGGAGCTTTTACCGTTACCACCAGATGACCCTGAATCTCTCTGTCGATAACCGTATCCAGGCCGATCTCTTCCAGCCCTCTATGGATGGCTTCCCAGCATTGGGTTAATCTCTGGTATCGCGCCTGCTCTCCTTCTTCCCAATATTCCTGAATCGCCTGCCTCAGGGCATAAACGGTTTGAACCGGCGGGGTAAAATGCATCTCTCCGACGCGCTTAAAAAAATCGTATTGCATGAACAGATTGCAATAGTAGGATCGTTTTGGATAATCCATTGATTTTTCAATTTCTTCAATCTTACCCACCGTCCAGGAAACACCCGTCATACCGCAGAGCCCTTTCTGGGCCGAAGACATACAGAAATCGATGTTTTCATCTTCGATATTCAGCGGAATCAAGCCATAGGTTGAAATCGTATCTACGATAAAAACACACCCGTAATCATGGGCAATCTTGCCGATTTCCCGAACCGGGTTCAAAACCCCGGTGCCGGTTTCATGATGAACAGTAGCGACTACCGCGATATCCTTGTCCTCCTCCAGGGTCTTTTTGACGACATCCAGATCCGGCAAACCGGTGGTCGGAAATTCAAGGTTGACGCACGGAATGTTGTAGTAATCGGCAATATCGACCATTCGTGCGGAATACGCCCCGTTGTTTACGATACAGATTTTTTTTCCTTCCGGAACCAGCGAATTTACAAGGACATCCTGGATGACGGTCCCGGAGCCTGTAAAAAGCACCGCCGCATACGTTTGCGGATCACCGTGAACGACTTTGACCAGTTCTTGGCGGATTTCGTCCATAATGGCAACGAATTCTTCTTCGCGCGGACAGATGTCCGGAACCACCTGGGCATATTTAACCGTGTCGGTGGTGGTCGCCGGACCGGGATTCAGCAGGATATTTCTTTTGACGGGTTTTACGACTTCCATGGCATTCTTTTCTCCTGTATTATCTCAGGAATTTAAAATCATTGTCACCTAATGACATCATCGCTCTATCGAAAAGGTTGACCCGTTTGCCCGTTGCCGGTTAGCCGGTCTAAAGAAGATTACAATCGTTTTTATATAAACGGGTTAACGGGCTTAACCGGCAACCGGTAGACCTTTTTACAGTTTGCCGACTTTCTTGATCCCTGACTTCTTACTGGGGTCTTCGATCTCTTCAACGATGCTAAAGCCGCTGCCGCGCACTTTTTTCATTTCTTCGAAACGCCCCTTCCACTCTTGCGGAGTTTTGCAAATAGCAGGTTCGGCAACTTTTTCCCGATCCTCCAAAGGCGGCACCGGCCGATCTGCCGGCCCGTCGTAAGCCTCTTTCGGCGTGAGTTCCTGACCCAGTCGATTCGATTCTTCTCTTTCGACCTCTTCGATGTAATGGGCTCCGGCGGCAAAGGACCGGGTAACCGCCAGAATGGCCCAGGTGGCCTCGGGAGTAAATCCCAGATCCATCATGGTTGCCCCGGTGGCACCCAGCATATCCAAATCCACCGGTTCCTCAAAAACATGATGTGCTGCTTTGATAACTTCCTTTGTAAACGCAATATATTTGCCGGCCACTCCCAACTTCTCCGCCCTTGCAATCATCCGCTTAGCTGCCGGGTCTTTCAGCATCAAATCCGAAACACCCAGGGCCTCGTCATGGCGATTCTCCTTGACGAGCAGCTCGGCTGCCGCTTCAAGGGATAATTCCCCCCTATCGACCCGATCCAAATAACTTTCCAGTCGATTGCCAAAGGCCGAATAGGCACCATAGGCATGGCCAAAGGCCATGATGGATGCCCCGCAGGCCTGGGTCAAAAAGGTCTTGGACCGGGCCACGATCCTGGATATGGCGGCCGGTGCGGACAGGCCGTCCTCCAGTGCCAGAATCATGACGTAGTTGAGCATCTGACCCTCTTCAACGGTGGGTATCCGCGCCTGATAATCCACAAAAAGGACTTCAATAACACCGTAGCCTTCTTCCATCAGCTCTGTGGTGTCATAGCCCCTGGCAACGATGCGGTGGACATTCTTGTAAGCCACTTCAGACACCCACTGAAATGGCGCCCTTTCCGTGTCGCGCGGTACCGTACCGTATTCCCTGTCATAATAATCAAAGGGATTCTTAGGGCTGTCCAGATTTCCAATCTTTCGTTCTTTTTTTATTTTATTCAGCTCATCTGTCTTTTCTTTATCTAGATAACCCATTGCTTGTATTCTCCTTCTTCCTTCTGTTTCCTGGCATATTCCTGCTGCTCTTCCTTTTTGGGGACGATCCGGTCTTCAGGTCCGATATACTTGATCATGGAAAGATCGATCATCTGCACCATGGGTTCATTCCTGGATGCTCCCCAGGCACGGCCCTTCTTCATATTGAAAAGGGCGTGCGCCGCACAGCTGAACCCCCGGACCACACTGCCGATACACCAGCCCGCATTGGGCGAAAATCCGATTTCCATCAGGGCCGTGTTCCCTGAGCCAACCACATTGACGCCCACATAAGATCGGCCTTCCTTTTTGCGACGGGCATGAAAATATTTTTCAACGGCGCGCTGCAATTCGAGATAGACCCCCTCCAGTTCCAATTCTTCCTGCTTGAGGTGAATCGGTTCTGCTCTGGGGTCACTGTCGATGTGCTGAGGCTGGCCCATGCCCATGACCGGACGCTTGGCATCCAGATATTCATCGACCAGGATCTTGGCCATTTCATCGACGGTTTTGCCCTCTTTTTTGGCTCGCTCCAGATATTTATTGAGCATATACCCGTGAGCGGCTCCGGGGCCGTGTACACCGCCGAAAGTCGAAACCGCGGCGGCCACACAAACGGGAAGGTTGGGCCGGCCGGCACTTACACCGATGGCGCCAACAGCCGAAGGCGACATGGAATGCTCTAAAAACACCCCCATCTCGTATTTGAGCATTTTTTCCTCATTTTCGGTGGGGATCCGGTTTTGGAATAATACAAACATTGCATCGTAAAAAGAATAGCCCGCTTCAGCCAATTCACTTAAATCGTAGCCACGCATGACGGTTTTTTCTTCTGTCTTATAGGAAATGGCTGTTTTTCTGCGGATCAATGGTTCCCTATCCATGATTTCCTCCTGTTTTAAAATTAATGTCCGTATAAATATAGTGGCTATTTTAATTATAAGTCAAAATAATAATAATCATGTCGTTCATGACAAATGGTTATCTTTCAAAGTAAAATAATTGGGTTAAGATTCTACTTGACACCACTCAGTAGTTGATCTAAAAAACCGTTTCTTTTTAGATTGTATTATAATTTTTAATCGCTTTTACTGCGATTGCTGTCATCGAAAAAAATGCCCGTTTTAGAATAGTTCTAAGCGGTTAAAAATAGAATAGTATTTGAGGGGGTGAATTGCCGTGGACTTCTTAACATTGTACGTTGAAGCCCTTCTTGACTTATTATTAAAAAAACGATCTTAAATGTTGCCCTTCATCGACCGTCAATAGATTCCATCTAAAATGGGGATTTGAAGATATGATGCCTGCAGGTTGGTTCAGGCTGCAGGCACCATTTATTTCTAAAGACATAGTTGTATTTCAGATGGGCATTTCGCAGGATAAGCCGATGCCGTGTACAGATATTTTTATGAACTTGCGGATACGACCTATCTTTTCAACACATGGATCGCACGTGGAACCGTCACTTTAACATGGGTCTTTTTCCTAAACTTTTCGGAACCCATGGGGTTGTAATGATCAACCACCATCTCTTTTTCTCCGAATTTCACGGTATATTTGGCAAGGTTGCCGGCATACATTTGGCTTTCCACCGTGCCATGGAACGTATTCGGCCGTTCGGTTCCGTGTGATGGAGAAAGTGAAACAGTCTCCGGCCGGATGACCAGCAAAACCTCATCTCCGGCTTTTATGTCTTCTTGATCATGATCTAATTCGAGTTTGCCGTACTCGGTGATGACATGCGACGTATTCGTCTCCTCGTCTATGGCATCAACGGTCCCTTCGAGAAAATTGACATATCCCACAAATCCCGCGATAAACTCGTTGGCCGGTCGCTCGTAGATATCAATTGGGGACCCGATCTGCTGGATTACGCCGTCGTGGAGCACCAGTAGCCGGTCTGAAATGCTCATGGCCTCATACTGATCGTGGGTGACAAATATGGTGGTAATTCCGATCCGCTCCTGAATATTCCTGATCTCTTCCCGCATGACCACCCGCAGGTTGGCATCCAGATTGGAAAGCGGTTCGTCCAGAAGTAGCACCTTGGGTTCCAGCGCCAAAGCTCTGGCTAAAGCCACACGCTGCTGCTGGCCGCCGCTGATCCGGTCAATGGTTCGTTCGCCCAGGCCCTCCATGTGAACGAGAGCGAGGAGTTCTTCGACACGTGTATCAATTTTTTCTTTGGGCCATTTTTGCAATTTCAACCCAAAGCCGATATTTTTCCTTACATTCATGTGGGGAAAAAGCGCATAGCTTTGAAAGACCATTTTGGTATTACGCATGTTTGGCGGCAACTTCCCGATGTCTTCTCCGTCTAGAATCACCTGCCCGGACGTCGCTGTAGTGAATCCGCCCACAATTCTCAGCAAGGTCGTTTTGCCACACCCGCTCGGCCCAACAAAGGTCAACAATTCACCCTTATCGATTCTGGCTGAAATCCCTTTAAGTACTTCCACGTCTCCAAAGCTTTTGTAGACCTCCCTTAATTCCAACATGGGTGTTTTTGTTGCCTGCATTTAATTATGCTCCTTGCTTCGTGCTGACATCGAGCCCGGTTTTTCGGGCAATGATTTGAAGTATACCCATAGAAACAGCAACGATGGCGATCACTTTAATTGTTGTGGCCGAAGCCAGACCCAGTTCTCCGAGCTGGGCCGTCAGATAAATATACACAGACGCCAAATCAAAGCCCGGGGTCACTAAAAAGATCACCGAGCTCAATGACATCATGGTTGTCATGAAGGTGTAAATGAATCCTGCTACAAAGGCAGAAAACATAATCGGTAGAACCACCTTAAAAAATATCGT
>JAFDCA010000642.1 GCA_019313025.1 Deltaproteobacteria bacterium | reverse complement strand
GAAAGTTTTTTATTATGATAAGATAATTATTTATCACCAAATTTTCACACTTCATCGCATTGGATCTAAAGGCCTCAATTACTCGAAGCCGATCCAACGGATGATATTCTCAACCGGTTCCCGATTGCTGACCACTTTGTTGGCTGGAAAATCCCAGTTGGGATAACCAATGGCAATTGATATGACGATCCTTTTGGATTCGGGTATTTTGGCAAATTCGTGTAACACTTCAGGATACGAGATTCCTTGGTTGGCAATACAGGTCCCGAGGTCGTAATGCAAGGCGGCCAGACATATTGTTTGGGTTACCGATCCAATGTCAAAAATCGGCCTGGGATAGTTCAATGATCGATCCATTGAAATAATGATGGCCGCGGGTGCATTGAAGTACCGGAATCCCAGTTCCATCCACCTGTCCCTTTTCTCCAAATCCTCCCTTGGAATATCCATGAGTGCAAAGAGCTGTTTGGCAATTTCGATCTGGCGCCTCCGATACACGCTGTCCCGGGGCAAGCCTTTGGCGGGAAGATCAGGGTGAAGTGGTGCTTTTGATTTCAACTTTTCGATATTCGCTTTTCGGATGGTATCCAGTATCTTTCCGGCAACGACGGTAAATTCCCATGGCTGGCTGTTTTCAGCCGAAGGCGCACGGGATGCAACTTCAATTATTTTTTTGAGAATATGTTGAGGCACAGGGTCGGTGGTAAAATCCCTAATGCTCTTTCGTGTTCTAATGGCTTCGATGATATTCACAATTGTGCTCCTTTGATGCGCCGGGTCGATCGAATTCAAAATGGAAAGAATGATGTTTATTTTATTTTAAAAGCGTTGTTGGGCGAACGCCTTTTGAGTTGACAGGCAACCCGCTTTTATTATATTAAATTCTCTCGCATGTTATATTCTTTCCCATAACATTTATGATCGGTTCAATTCAAGACCGGATCTTTTTCGCGGTTTCGATTATTCTCTGATAAAACATCGGCGTTAAAGTCACCGACTTTTTTATATATAAAGTTCGTGTCATTTTATGATTTAACAGATGGATGGTTTTGTTTTTTCAGTTTTTTAATCTTAACACAACGATTGGGAGGATCTTCAAAATGGCTAAAAAATGGGTGTATCTCTTGGATGAAGTCGACGAGGCGGAAGCGTATGTCGGTGGTGAGTGGGATAGTGTGCGCGGATTGCTCGGAGGCAAAGGTGCAAATCTATCGGAAATGGTTCGTATCGGTATTCCTGTCCCCCCCGGATTTACCGTTACCACAGAAGCCTGCAATACTTATCTTGCTTCACGCGAAACTTTTCCTAAAGGAATGAGAGAGGAAATGCTCGAAGCTCTGAAAGCCATAGAAGAGACTACCGGCAAAAAATTTGGTGATCCTAAAAATCCACTGCTTCTTTCCTGTCGAAGTGGTGCCAAGTTCTCCATGCCGGGCATGATGGATACGGTTCTTAACATTGGTCTGAACGATAAAACAGCCCAGGGAATGATTAAATTGACCGGTGATGAACGGTTTGTATTCGATTCTTATCGCCGATTGGTGCAAATGTTCGGCAATGTCGTCATGGAAGCGCCGGACGAGGCCTTTGAGGAAGTCATCACCGAAGCCCGAGCAAAAGCAGGTGTTGAAACCGACGCCGAACTGTCTGCCGATGATTGGAAGGGTGTGATTGAAAAATTCAAGGTCATCTTCAAACAATACGCCGGCCGATACTTCCCAACCGATCCTTTTGAGCAGCTTTTTATGGCCACAGAAGCTGTTTTTAGAAGCTGGAACGGCAAACGGGCCGTTGACTATCGAAATGCCGCAGGGATTTCCCATAATCTGGGCACTGCGGTGACGGTTCAGACCATGGTTTTCGGAAATATGGGAAATGACAGTGCCACCGGTGTTGCCATGACCCGGGACGGCTCCACAGGTGAAAATAGAATTGAAGGCGATTACCTGACCAACGCCCAGGGTGAGGACGTGGTTGCCGGAATCCGTTTAACCAATGATATTTCCAAATTAAAAGCAGAGATGCCTGAAGCCTATGGTGAATTTGAGAAATTCTGCAAACAGCTGGATACCCATTATCGTGAGATGCAGGACGTTGAGTTTACCATTGAAAAGGGTAAGTTTTGGATGCTGCAAACTCGTGACGGTAAACGCACGGCCCAGGCCGCGGTTCGAATTGCCGTTGAGATGGTGGAAGAAGGGTTGATCACCAAAGAAGAAGCGGTGATGCGTATCAGTCCTGAACAGGTCGACTTTTTTCTGCACCCCCAGTTTGACCGGGAGACGGTAAAACAAGTCAAGGCCAGGGGTGATATGTTGGCCAGGGGTCTGAACGTTTCGCCTGGTGCGGCCTTTGGTGTCGTTGCTCTGGACGCGGATATTGCCGAGCTGTGGGCAAAGCAAGAAGGCAAGCAGGTCATCATGGTTCGACCTGAAACCCGGCCGGACGACGTACACGGGATGCTTGCGGCACAGGGCATTCTCACCAGCCGTGGCGGCCGGACCAGCCATGCGGCTTTGGTTGCACGACAATTTGGTAAACCCGCCGTGGTGGGCGTATCTGAACTGAAAATTGATATGGTCAAACGTCAAATGGAAGTCAAAGGCAAAGTCATAAAAGAGGGGGACTGGATCTCAATTGACGGAACTGTGGGTGAGCTCTATTCCGGCAAGGTCAAAACAATGGTGCCGGACATCAGAGATCCATGGCTGATGAAGGTGCTTTCCTGGGCGGACGAGGTCCGACGCTTGGGTGTCTGGACAAACGCCGATTATCCTGCCGATGCCCAGCGTGCAAGGGATTACGGGGCAGAAGGTATCGGCCTGTGTCGCACGGAGCACATGTTTTTCGAAGCCGAACGTCTGCCGTTTGTACAAAAAATGATTATGACCGATCTGCCAAGTGAACGGCGTGAAGCGCTTGCAGCGTTGCTGCCGTTTCAAAGAGAAGATTTTGCGGGTCTTTTCCGGGTCATGGACGGACTCCCGGTCATCATCCGCCTCATCGATCCACCACTCCACGAATTTCTGCCCAACCATATTGATTTAATGCGTGATCTGTCAGATCATAAGATTCGCCTGAAAAGCGCCGGTACACTCGAAGAAATCGATACGCTTTTGGACAAAATCGAAAAGGAAGAACACATTCTCAAGCGCGTGGAAAAGCTTCACGAGTCAAATCCCATGCTGGGTCTGCGAGGTGTTCGGTTGGGCATCCATATTCCGGAACTGACCGTTATGCAGGTCCGCGCCATTTTTGAGGCAGCCTGCACGGTGGCCAAAGAAGGCATTGACGTACATCCCGAGGTGATGATTCCTTTGACCAGCCATGTGAACGAGCTGAAAGTTCAGCGTGCAATTCTTGAGGCCGAAGCTAAAAAAGTTATGGCAGAGCAGGGCATTGAACCAAAATATAAATTCGGCACCATGATCGAAATTCCCCGTGCCGCTTTAACTTGCGATCAAATTGCCGAATACGCCGCCTTCATATCCTTTGGAACCAATGACCTGACCCAGACCACGTTTGGTATTTCCAGGGACGATGCTGAAGCCGGGTTTTTGATTGAATACATGGAAAAAGAAATCCTGCCGGAAAATCCGTTTGCCGTCATCGATCGGGACGGTGTGGGCGTGCTCATGGAAATAGCCGTTCAAAAAGGCCGGTCTGTGCGGCCTGATCTGGAATGCGGTATTTGCGGAGAACACGGCGGTGATCCCGAGTCGATTCAGTTGTGCCATGAGCTGGGATTGACATATGTTTCTTGTTCCCCGTTCCGCATACCGGTTGCGCGCCTGGCTGCCGCCCACGCAGCCCTTCGGGAGAAAAAAGCAGCAAAATAGTTCTGGCGTCATGGTGTATTATTTTTAAAATTGCTCCATGGATAATGCTTTTTTGGAAGCCTCCCTGCCCAAAAGGGCGGAGCTTCCCGGTAAGGATCTCAGTTTATTAAATATAGCTCCCCTTGGCCCCGTCCTAAAGGACAGGGCTTACGGGGAGCATGCCGGTCAAACCGTGTAAACTCGTGGTTAAAGGATCGTAAAGAAAAAACAGAAATCAATATATAAATAATTGACTCGACTTGAAAAAATACTTTCTTACTGTTGATGTGTTTCGGTAGACGTCTATTCTTTCTAACGATCATTAAACCACTCAAACAGTATACGCTTTTTAAAAAAAGATGATCCATTCCGCTCTTTCCATTGGCCTGGAAGCGGAGCCGCAAGCTAATAAACAGGTTATTACAAGCGAAACTTCCCAACCTTTTAACTGATTGACAAAATGAGACCTTTAAAAAATGCTCATTTTTGTTCAAGTTCAAGGAAGGCGAAAATTTTAACCGCAGACATGCATTGAGTATTTTGAGGATTAAAATTTGAGCCTAACGCAGAAATCGGGCAAAAAGGTGGATGTTGCTAAGGTCTTGAGGAGGGTGCCATGGCACTGTATCTTGTCCAGCACGGCAAAAGCCTGCCGAAGGACAAAGATCCCAAAAAGGGTCTTTCTCAAGAGGGAGTTGAGGAAACCGAACGCATTGCCCAGGTTGCCAAAGGATATGCGGTCCCTGTGTCAGAGATCATCCACAGCGGAAAGACCCGAGCACGTCAGACCGCTGAAATCTTTGAAGCAGCCTTGAAAACCTCGGGCGGGATTCATGAGCGCAGCGGGCTAAATCCTTTAGATGATGTTATTGTCTTTGCCGATACCATTGATTCCACAGAAGGTGAAATGCTGGTGGGGCACCTGCCGTTCATGGAAAGACTTGCTGCCTATTTGATTACAGGGTCCATAGAAAAACCGGTATTTAAATTCCAAAACAGCGGAATCGTCTGTCTGGATAAAGACACGGGCACAGGGTCCTGGGTGATCAAGTGGGCGCTTATGCCCCATATCGGGTAAGCATGGGCCGATATCTGTCTTGTTCAACAAAGAATCGCTGAAGGCTTAACCAGGACTGCTAAACCTTCGGCGATGAAATGATATTGATTAGGGTGCAGATTTCACTCAAAAGCATTTGACGAGTTCTGCAAAGTGTCTTATTCTGCGGCTGGTTTGGTTTCAGTAGCCTCTTTAGCTTCAGTAGCTTTTTCCATTTCAGGGGCCTCTTTGGCTTCAAGGGCGCTTTTAAATTCTTTTTTGGAAATCTTTTTGATTTCGGAGTTCTGTAACGTCACGCTGGTTTCGGTCTTCTTATCTTCGAACTTTATCGCGCCGCCCCTTTCTTCTTTAATTTTCGTTGTGTAATAAGAGTTTCCGCTGGCAGGGTCTTTGACCATATAATAGCCGCCGCAACCCACAATCCCGACTAAAAAGAATATCGCCAATAGGGTTGTTAAAATTTTGTGTTTCATTTTTTCCTCCTGTTGCTAGATGATGTTATTTATTAAACTCAAGCTTCGTACGTTTATTGTTTTGGCATGTATTTTTTATGAAAACGATTTATTTTTATAATATTTAAATACGTCATAGACAAGATATAATTATAATTTCCTTTAAAAAAATATCAATGAGGGGGAGGTGCAATGTACGATACCGTCAATTCTATATGTCGGTTTTTGAGCCCATATAAAATCGTCTGCCAAAGTTTGCTAATTCTGGTATTGATGGTAGGTTTAACCGCTTGATCAACAAAAAAAATGAATGAAATTAACTTGATGCCTGATACTTAAAAACACCTCAAATGATCCTCTAATTTGGTTTAAAGACATCGGTGTAAAATAACAATTATCTCCAAAAAGATTGTTGATTCTAAATGGATTGAAGTATTCAGGGGGTCAGGGGTTCAAGTGAAAAGGCGAAAAAATAGAAAAAACTAAAGGTTTGGCAAAATCCTGTACCTAATCGAAAGGTGTTGACGGATATTTAAAGAAAAAGTATGGTACTGTAATGATTAACATACGGCGAGGTGTTAGAAATCATGGAATACAAGGGTTTTGACAAGCTTTTTACACCGGATGTTTTGAAACAGCTATTTCCGGAAGACCGATCAGACCAGTTTTTTGATGCCCTATACGGAGATACCGAAGAAGGTGCTTACGACATCCGTCTCGAATTCATCGGTTCTCGGAAAAATCGGCTTGAGTTCATGCTGCGTCTGACCCAGCGACCCGGAAAATGTATCACCTGCAGTCTCACCTATGGCCTGCCCGAGGTCTTTACCCGTCATCCGATCATCAACATAAAAGGTCTTGTTCAAAACATCGACGCACTTCTTGACGGCAGAGGCCGTTGCACTGACTGGCAGCTTGGGCCTACCCAGGAAGTGTCCAATGAAATACATGTGATACCTTTAATCATTATCCTTGAGCGTTAACAAAATCGAGGATTCCTCATACACGTTTTCAGATCCTACAAGATAACAACAAGGTGACGGTATGTTTTCATTAAGGGATATTGTGGACATCGCTGTTCAGATCGAACAAAACGGTGAAAGTGTCTATAGAAGTGCAGCAAAAAAAATGAAAGATCCTTTACTGCGCTCCTTGCTGCAATGGCTGGCTGATGAAGAAGCCCAGCATGCAAAATGGTTTGAGGCGCTGATTGACGCGATGCCCGTTGGCGGGGATTTTCCGGAACAGGCAAAAATGGGCCGGGCGTTGCTCCAGAATGCCGTTGGTGTACATAGTTTTGTCCTTGAGGATGCTGATTTTTCAAGCATGGAGACGGTCGAAGAGCTGATCGATCTGGTCAGGGAGTTTGAAGATGATACGGTGCTGTTTTACAAAATGCTTCAGCCCCTGATCGAGGACCAAAAAACTCTGGAACAATTGCATGCCATCATTCAAGAAGAAGAGAACCATGCACGGCGTCTGAATGAGGTACTGTCTGAATCTTTATTTGTGGATGGTAAAGGCTGATTTAATTAAATGTATTGACCAAGATTAAAACATAAAATTATCAAGCTGCCAGCAGGATAATTCCCGACAACCTTGCATTTCGTAATATGGAAATGGGTATCAAACGTTTACCTGTCCGATTGGAATTGATGATATCACAATAAGATTGGTATGCATAAAAAATGATTGTATGGCAAACTGTCATAAAAAGTTAATGAGCAATTCTCCTTAGATATCCTAAATATGGTATCTCAATATTATTTAAATTTAAGTAGTTGAAAGACATCAAATTTATTTTAACGTCCAGTTATAATCGTTATTATTAAGTATCAAAAGCTTGAAGGCCGATAAGCTGAACCCAATATAGGAATTCGCCTTTTACAGCAGAATTATCTATTTTCTCAGTGGGTCTTATCAGCTCATGGACTATTTTTCTGATTCAACACCATCGAATTGTTGCCTGTAGTGATCGACAAGCCGCTCCCACCCTAAAAACTCAATTTCCGAGAGTGAAACCGGCCGCCTCTCGAACATGAGAACGGCCCGAAGCCCGTCGGTGTGATAGGTTGCACCGCCGGATATCTTTCGAGGGGTCGATGCCATGACACGTCCCACGCCTTTAACAAAACCCAATTTTACGAGGGACTGTGAGTAGATAATATCCTGAATCAGATCGTTTCGGGCCTCATCCACAAAAGGTTCTATGTACGCGTCATTACCTTCCGCAGTTGCGTGGGCAAAACGCCCACCAAGCGGAGTGCTCACTTGACCAATCCAGACAGGCTTGTTTCGATAGCGGATCTTTGTCAGCCAGGCACGCAGAACATGCGGTTGTGCTGCGACCCACCGATCTCGCTTGCTAACCGAGATATCCTGGGGTCGCTGAAAAACATATCTGGGGGAAACCGGCGTGTAGCGGTAATTGCGTCGCGCGAAGGCGGGTGAAATGTCCTGAATCTTTCCGATTATCACGATGTTGAGGGGCTCGCTTTGAACACCGTCTTTGCTCGATGTACAACATGGCAGTTTTTCGAGCAATTCGCGCAACTGCGATTCGTCTTTAGCTTCAATCAATTCGGACGAAACGATCATTCTTAATATACGTTCATAATGGTCCTCCGTAAAGCTGGTATTCTGAGTAGGCACAATAAGAGTGAAGGACTTAGTCCACTCCCGGCCAATGAGATCCAAGGTGACCAACTTGCTCTCCTCGTCCGGGTTCGTAAAAACAAAGCCCGAGGACGTCGAGTGTGGATTGATTAAATTTCGAAAGCCCAAACTATCGATGTGCTCGTCGATCTGCCTATTGGCGGTTTTGGAAAACAATCTATGATACCCAAAGGATACCTCACGTGGAGTAAAATACTCGGGATCCAAACCCGTCGGCAGGAAATAAATTTGTCGGTCCGTGTTGTTTTCAATTTCAAGCCAAAGGGGCTGGACACCTTTTTTTTCAAGATCGATGCAGAATATGGCCCGACTTTCCTTCAGATTTGGGACTGTAGCAGAAATGCGGATGCCGTCTTCAGCAATTGTCTTGGCTCGATTTCGAAAACCCGTATTATCAAAAGGAGTTGGTTTCTGAAAGTTTGAAGCGCAGCTGACCATGATCATAACAAGACACATAACAATGATGATACGGATATACAACCATACCGGTGCCATTCTAAATTTCCTGGTGGTAGAGTATGCAAAAAATTCATTTGCGTTGCGGCAGTTTCCGGATCTCTTTGTTCTTGATTTATTTTGATTCATCAAACAGACTCTTTTTGCTTGTTCTCACGCGTGTTGGTATCTCCCAGTAACCGATGATATCCAGTTCACCAAGGGTCCGTGGCCTCGGCTCGAAGAACATCACCGCTCGCAGCCCGTCAGTAAAGTAAGGATCTCCCCCAAGGTTAAATCGTGGTGCATCTTTTCTCGCCTCTCCGACCCCCTTGACGAAACCGATTCTTGCAAGTGCCTGGGAGTACGCCAGATCCTCAACGAGATACCGTCTTGCTTCGTCTACATCGGGGCTGATCACATGCGTCGATATGGTCTTGGACTTGAGGGTGAATTTTACGCCGATGTCACGGCTGATCTGACCCAACCAAACCGTTTTGCCCCGAAAGCGAAGGGGTGTTAGCCATAGACGCAGGTGGTTACGTTGGTGAATGGTGCCGCGGGACTTTTGAGCAGCCAGATCTTGGCGTCTACCATATACGTAAAGCGGGCTTACAGGTGAGTAACGGTATCGAGACCCTTTGAAAAAGGATTTTAAGGTGCGCCAAATGGCCTTTGACCAAATGATTTCCGTACCGTGCCAGCCGCGGCGGATAAACGCCGGAAAGATGTCGTTTCTGTCGCCAACGAGCACCAGGTTCAGAGGATCACCCTTCCCGGAACCATCTTTGCTGGTGGTACAACAAGGAAGCTTTTCGATCTCTGAACGTAGCACTTCTTCTTCCTTTATTTCTATGATCTGCTTATTGTCGTAAAGAGAATAAAAATCGACAAGCGTAAAGTCTCCTTTGAATGATGGGTCTGGGATGATGTAAGTAAAACTCCTGACTTTAGCCCGTGAGATAAGATCGACGTCAAGGGCTTTGAAGCCCTCATCGCGATTGACAACAATAAAACCGGTTGCGGAGTTTCTCGGAAGAATGGGATTTCTGAACTGAAGGTTCTGAAATCGTTTATAAACAGCCTGGGTAATTTCGCTTGATGACAAAGAACGAAATGCATATGCCGCCTCGGATGCGGAGAAATAAGCCGGGTCTAGACCCGACGGAAGTAACCAGTAGGGATCGTTCTCTTCGTTTTTCACATCAATCCACACTGGCTGCATTTCCTTCGAGGCCAGAT
>JAFDCA010000641.1 GCA_019313025.1 Deltaproteobacteria bacterium | reverse complement strand
TCATTTGAAAGGATAAATGAAAAAGTGTGCTTTTTATGGTGTCAACTTCCGCTAAACCTATTATTCCAATTGTGAGCAAAGCGAACTATCTTGGATTTTAGATTCCAATTCAGTTTTTATGGAGCAAATATAAATTTTACTTGCAAACATAACAGTTTGAGCCTATTAATTCCATCAGGAATCGGAAAATTATTTTTGTTTAGCTGTTTCATAAATAATGTTTTTTTCAAAACTTAACCTAAGCAAGTTTTTGTTAAAACAACTATTTACTAATAAAATCAGATTGTTATGGGCATTTATATTTTTTTATGCTCATTTGGGAAAACATTTATCGAAATAAAAAGAACTTGCAATTCAAAGAAAAACATAGAGACGCTTCAATTCCACCACATATTGTATCCAGATAATTAAAATTATACCCTCCATTGTGTTTTTCCCTTTACAAACAAAAGGATCCCTGATATCTGTTTCAAGATTATGTATAATATATTTAGGGGATAAGCAGAAAGAAGTAACAGGAGATTTAATTGCATGAAACTAAAAAAACTGGAAATAAACGGATTTAAATCCTTTGTTGAAAAAGCCAGTATTCAATTTCCTCCAGGTATTTCTGCGGTTGTGGGTCCCAACGGCTGTGGCAAAAGCAATATTATTGATGCAATAAAGTGGGTCATGGGGGAGCAAAGTGTCAAACAGCTCCGCGGAAAATCAATGGAAGACGTGATCTTCTCGGGCTCAAACGGTAAACCGGCACTGAATATGGCCGAGGTTTCACTCACCCTTGCCAACGACAACGGCACAGCGCCCGAAGAACTGAGAGACTTTAGCGAAATTATGTTGACCCGCCGACTTTACCGTTCCGGAGAAAGCGGTTATTTCATTAACAAGCAGCCATGTCGTCTAAAGGATATTCATAATATTTTTCTGGGTAGCGGTCTGGGTACGAAATCCTATGCCGTTATTCAGCAGGGAAGCATCGGCACGATTACCGATGCCGGACCGGAAGAAAGAAGGGTTCTCATTGAGGATGCTGCCGGAGTTACAAGATATAAGTCACGTAAAAAAGAAGCCTTGAGCAAAGTCAGAGCCACGAATGAAAATATCTTGCGTGTTAGCGACATTATCACGGAAATCAATCGACAGATGGCGGGGCTTAAACGTCAGGCAAGAAAGGCTGAACGATATAAAAAATATCAAAAACGCATCAGAAAACTGGACATACGTCTTGCACTCCATCATTACGACGAATACACACGTCAAATAGATGAAGCCGATGCGTTATTAAAAGATCTCAACAATACAGACATTGAACATTCAACCCGCTTGAAAAGGCTGGATGCAGCACTTGAAAAAATCAAGTTCGATCGTACAGCAAAAAACCAAGAAATATCGGATCAGAAAGCTTCTATCTTTGAAACACAGCGCAATATAGACCGGATGGAAAATGACAAGGCCCACCTTTTCAAAGATGTTGAAAGGCTAACCCACGAATTTGTTGAACTCGAATCCGCCCGTAAAAATCTTGAAGAAAAAAACAGGGATTTATTGACCGAGGTTCAAGAGAGTGAAAACCAGAACCTAAGTATTCAAGCCGAGATAACCTCCGTAAGATCGATCCTCGACAAAGAGCTAGCCGGTTCCCAAAAGATTAAAGATGAACTCTCTTTATTAAATCAGTCGCTTGAAACCTGCAAGGCAGATTTGATGGACCTTGTCACCCGGGAAGCTCAGTATAAAAACATCTATCAAAATGCCACAAACAGCAAGGAAAGCCTGAAAAGACGACTCAAAAGGATCGATGAGGAAGAATTCACAACACGCCAAAAGGTTTCCGAACTAAAGGCCAAAAACAACAAAGCCCAAGAACATCTGAGTTCATATAAAACAGAAATTGACAACCTGAAACATCGTATCGACATCGTCCAAAAACAACTCGCCGAAAAAAACACCGTCCTGGCGGAACAGGTCAAGCGGGTACAAACCCTCGAACTTGAGCGAAACGAAGCCAGATCATCTTATAGCGCGCTAAAGAAAATGGAAGGCAACTTCGATTGGTACAAAGATGGGGTCCGGGCGTTAATGAAAAAAAACCAGGCGCTTAAAAAAGACATGTCATCCGGGAGCCCACAAAAAGAGTTTGGTAACGGTATCTTGGGGCTTATGGCAGATATCCTGGAACCGGATCCAGCCTATGGGACTGCGGTGGAAGCCGTCCTTGGGGAATCTTTGCAATACATTCTTGTTGAAAATCAAGATACTGCCGTGGGCGCCATGGATTATCTTCAGAAAACCGGGGCGGGACGCAGCGGTTTTATTCCGGTTACATCTGTCAAAAATATGAAATTAAGCCCAGATCATCCACCGGATCATCCAAAATATCTTCTAAACCATGTTGCCATAAAACCAGGGTTTGAACAAATCGCAGAATCGCTTTTAGGTCATATTGTCGTTACAACCGATATTAGAGAAGCCATAGACGTTTTCAACCAAAACGGCAAATTACAAACCGTAGTTTCTCAAAACGGTGATTTGATTTCTCATCAAGGTCTTATGGTGGGCGGCAGTAAAGACAATTTATCGGGCATCCTAGCAAAAAAACAGGAAATCAAAGATATTGAGAGTAAAATCATTATACTCGATCAAAAAATTGATTCGGCCAGAGATCATCAAAAAGAATTGGAATCCGAAGCCATAAATATCGAAAGCAGCCTGCAAAAGCTCCGGGAATCGGAAAACAAGGCCAAACAGAACGAGGTCGAGGCTGAAAAGGCACTTTATAAAGCATCCGAAGATCTTAAAAACGCTCTTCGGCATCTTGAAATTGTTCGACTGGAACAGGAGCAACTTTTGGGGGAAGAATCTGATGTTGACAAAGAAGTCACTAAATACAACAAAGCTGTCTCTGACATTGAAAATCAGGTCAAAAAGGCACAGAACCTCGTTTCCGAAAAGCTGGAACAAATCAGCATTGTCTCGTCTGAAGTGGAAGTATTCAATCAGAAAATCATCGATCTCAGGCTTGAACTCACCGCCTTAAATGCCAAACTGGAAAACAACCACAACACGTTAATGCGTCTGAAAGAATTCCAAAACGATGGGATTCAAAGGATTGAGCAAATTTCAAAAGAGCTTATTCAAAAAAAACAAAAAAAGCGCCATTTAGAAGAAAAAATACAAGAATATGAACAGACGCTTTCAGGCGTGTATGAGGACATGAAGCTTCTTGAGAAAGCACTTGAAAATAACGAAGCGGATTACCATGCAATTGAAGAAAAGCTGAAAGAGAGCGACATCACATTATCAGAGATCCAAAATGAGCGAGATAAAATCCTTCAAAAAATACGAATGGTCGAGCTTGAACAGTCGCAACAGTTGATTAAACGTGAAAATATTACAAACCGACTGAAAGAAAGCTATCATCAAACGATTCCGGTTCTCAGATCAGAATTTGAAGACATTGAAATCAGCAATGAGTTACATGTAGATAAAATAGAAGAGGAACTCACAAGAACCAAAAATAAAATAGCACGATTTGACGATGTTAATTTGGGTGCCATAAAGGAATATGAGCAGCTCAAAGAGCGGTTTGATTTTCTCACTGAACAGAGAGAGGATCTTGTCAAAGCACTTGGTGATCTTCAAAAAGTGATTAAAAAGATAAATAGAATCAGTCAGGAGCGATTTTTAAAGACTTTCGACGAGGTCAACGATAAATTGAAAGAAGTATTTCCCCGTCTTTTCGAAGGCGGTTCTGCCAAACTTGTCCTCACAGAACCTGACAACCCCCTTGAAACCGGTATTGAGTTTATGATACATCCGCCCGGAAAAAAGCTCACTAGAATGAGCCTTCTTTCCGGTGGAGAAAAAGCACTTTCCGCCATCGCTTTGATCTTTTCGATTTTTTTAATTAAACCAACAGCTTTTTGTCTCATGGATGAAATTGATGCCTCCCTCGATGAGTCCAATGTCTTTCGCTTTAATGATTTATTGCAAATTATAGGAGAAAAATCTCAGATCATCATGATCACACACAATAAAAAATCAATGGAATTTGCAGACACCCTTTTCGGGATCACCATGGAAAAAAAGGGAATTTCCAAAATCGTCTCGGTAAACTTAAACCCCAAAGAAGATGATGAGATATCGGGAAATGAGGAAAACATGCCAGACCTCATGACATCTTATGAATAATCATGGCACTCAACTGGTTCAAAAAAAAGAAACACAAGCAGGAAGAAAAAACACCTTCTGATCAGAAAATCGATGACACTTCGAAAACACCTGAAACTGAAGATATTACTGATACCCGTGCTTCCGAAAACAATGAACACCAAAAGATAGAAAACGAAATACCCCGTCCTCCTCACGCCAATGGCCCAAAGACCGATCAGGCTGCTTCGAAAAAACCACCCGGATTTTTTAAACGATTAAAAACCGGTCTTTCCAAAACCCGAAAAATCCTTACAACCGACATCAATGAGCTTTTTGCTGGCAAAAGAAAAATTGATGATGAATTGCTGGAGGAACTTGAAGAACTTTTAATCACGTCTGACATTGGGGTTCAGACCACTATGAACCTTATTCAGAGCATCTCCATAAAATCTTCAGAAATAACCGGGCCCGACCAACTTAAAAGTATACTTCGAGAAAAAATTCTGGAATTGCTGAAGGCAACCATGAAGCCGTCTCAAGAAATTGTGGAAAAACCCCACGTCATCATGGTTATCGGTGTCAACGGTGTGGGCAAGACAACCACCATCGGAAAATTGGCCTCGAGATTCTCTTCTTCGGGAAAGAAAGTGATTATCGCTGCCGCCGACACATTCAGGGCCGCAGCAATAGAACAACTGACGATATGGGCAGACAGAGCCGGTGTAGACATTATAAAGCACAAGGAAATGTCAGATCCTGCGGCGGTTGCCTATGACGGCATTCAGGCTGCTGTTGCCAGAGACGCGGATATTGTTCTTGTGGATACCGCAGGAAGGCTTCATACCCGAAAAAACCTAATGGAAGAACTTAAAAAAATAAAACGCACCCTTTCAAAGAAGCTTCCCGGTGCACCCCACGAAATACTTCTGATTCTCGATGCAACAACCGGTCAAAACGCTTTGTCCCAAGCCGAATTGTTCAATAATGCCCTCGGTGTTACGGGAATCGCCCTTACCAAACTTGACGGAACCGCCAAAGGCGGGATTGTTGTCAGCATCTGTAATGCTCTTGAAATTCCTTTAAATTATATCGGGGTTGGCGAAAAAATAGACGACCTCCAGGAATTCGATCCCACTGAATTTGTGAACGCTCTTTTTTAACCTCAACATCAAATCCTGTAACGATTTTTAGTACTATAGCAGATTGCAGTTGCTAAAATTTGATCTTACAATTATCGAAATAAGTTTACATAATACTGGATAAAAATTTCCAATACTAATCTGCATCTTGTTCCTCTTTTAGATATCGTCATACAAAAAAAGAATTTTTAAATGATACAGATCCGCAGACATAGCAGATGTATGAATCAGAGCTAAGCACAAATCTGTCAGACTTATCCAAGGTTTTTTAAACTGATGATATCTTACCCTGAATGGACGGTATTACAGGTTGAATTAAGGCTATAAATTGATCAAATTATTTTAATCTTTCTTTTCGCAATCCAGCTACAGCAGCAAAGTAAACCTCATATTTCCATACACGTTAGATTTTTCACAATGTCTCCATAAACATCTGCCTATTATTCTTTAATATGCAATGTTACTCGGAGAATCTCACCCGGACTCCATAGTCGCATGCGTGGCCCCCAAGTACCTGTACCACGGGAGACGATCACTGACATACCATTCACCTCATACCTTCCTTCAAGAAGAGGGTATCTACGTTTTACTAAATAATCAAAAGGCCAAATTTGTCCCCCGTGGGTGTGGCCACAGAGCATAAGTCCGATCCCTGCTTTCGCTGCTTTTTCAGTTTCCCACGGCGTATGGGAAAGGAGGATCGTTGCACCGGAAGGCCTCCCAGCAAGTGTTTTTGAGATGTAATGGCTGATCTGACCCGTGCGGCGTTGGATGGTTGTTAAATCATCCACACCCGCCAGGATAAGACCTGGTCTGAGTTCAGCCCAACTATTGCGTAATACCTTAAATTTAGCCTTATTGATTAGTGCCGCACTTTGGTTGTCACGACGGTGGAGTTCATGATTACCATAAACAGCCCAGACTCCAAGTGGAGCAGAAAGACTGTTCATGACGGTAATAAGTTCATCCCCGCCCTCGCCGTGTCCCTCAAAAATATCACCCAGCAAAACGACTAGGTCAGGATTCTGTTTTGTAATCTGAGCGATGCGTGCTTGAAGCCATCGGAAACATAGCATGGAGCCCAGATGCAGATCAGATATAGCAATGATCACTGTATTGTCCATCTCATTTGGAAGCTCAGAAAGGGATACGTCATAGTTTT
>JAFDCA010000640.1 GCA_019313025.1 Deltaproteobacteria bacterium | reverse complement strand
TAAATCTTTACCGAAAATTGGAGACGATATCTACCAATTTGCCAAGCGTTCCAAAGAATCATTTAAAACCTTTATAACTCCTGGGATGTTATTTGAAGCCTTTAATTTTGAGTATTTTGGTCCTATAAACGGACATAAACTTGATCATCTCATCGATATTCTTAATAATGTTAAATGTCTAAACGAACCGGTACTTCTCCATGTAACGACGAAAAAAGGCAAAGGATATCCCCCATCTGAAAAAAATCCAGTATATTTTCATGGTGTTGGATGCTTTAACGCTGATACTGGAGAAAGTATAAAAGAAGACTGTACGATCCCGACATATACTCAAGTTTTTGGACAAGCGTTGCTCAAAATGGCCTCAAAAGACCATAGAATCATCGCGGTGACCGCTGCGATGCCAGAAGGTACGGGTCTCTCTGATTTTTCAAATGCCTATCCTGATCGCTTCTTTGATGTTGGAATTGCTGAACAGCACGCCGTAACCTTTTCAGCAGGATTAGCAACTGAGGGTTTCAGGCCTGTTGTTGCCATATATTCAACATTTTTGCAGCGTGCCTATGACCAGATATTACATGATGTGTGTATTGAGGCACTACCGGTTGTTTTTGCAGTAGACCGTGGTGGAATTGTCGGTGAAGATGGCGCGACCCATAATGGTGTTTTTGATCTCTCATATCTTAGAAGTCTTCCCAACATGGTGGTTATGGCACCCAAGGATGAAAATGAACTCTGCAGAATGCTGACCACAGCCATCGACCATAACGGCCCCATTGCGATTCGATATCCCCGGGGAACCGCCGAGGGTGAAAAATTGGAAAATAAGGATGCCCCCATACCCATCGGCAAAGGGGAAACACTTAAAGAAGGAGAAGATGTTGTTATCTTCGCCATCGGTCGGTCAGTTAGTGAAGCGCTTTCCGCTCATGCCATGCTCAAAGATCATAATATTTCTGCAACGGTTGTAAATTGTCGTTTTATAAAACCCCTTGATACCGAATTGATAGGAACCCTTTCCAAAAAAATACCTCGAATTATTACCATTGAAGAAAATGTTCGCCAGGGAGGATTTGGAAGTGCGGTTTTGGAATATTTGGCTGATCAGGAGATAACTGGGTTTCGCTTGAAATGCATCGGGATACCGGATACTTTTGTTGAACACGGTACTCAGGAATTTCTCAGGTCTAAGTATTGTGTTGATGCATCCGCTATCGTAAATGCTGCTAAACTGCTGATGAATGATTCCTGATGGCTGCAGCTAAAAAGAGACTTGATCTGGTCATAGTAGACAAAGGGCTTGTAAACAGCCGCCAACGTGCTCAAGCTCTCATCATGGCTGGAAAAGTTCTGGTCAATAATCAAATTGTGGATAAACCCGGCACATCCGTTTTCCCAGAGGATGATATTGTTCTTCAAGGAGAAGATCATCCCTATGTTAGCAGGGGCGGTCTGAAACTAGAAAAAGCGCTTCATACCCTTGGAACCGATATCAAGGACTTTGTGTGCCTTGATGTGGGCGCATCCACGGGGGGGTTTACCGACTGTCTTTTGCAACATGGTGCCAGCCGCGTTTATGCTGTAGATGTCGGTTATGGACAGCTGGCATGGAAATTGAGGCAGAATCCCCGAGTTGTGGTTATAGAACGAATGAACATACGGCATATGAAGCCAGAAACCATTCCACAGCTTGTAGATCTTGTTACCATAGATGTTTCCTTTATCTCCCTTAAAAAGGTTGTTCCCGAAATATTAAAATTCATGAAAAAAAGTGCCGGAATTCTGGCGTTGGTTAAACCCCAATTTGAAGTGGGGAAAAGGCATGTAGGAAGAGGTGGTGTGGTACGTGATCCGCTTCTTCATGCTCAAGTTATAAAAAATCTATCTGATTTTTTTATAAAAAAACATCTTTTCAGCGAATGGGTTATCCCCTCTCCCATATCGGGGCCAAAAGGAAACAGAGAGTTTTTCATTTCATTAAAATTTGAAAGTTGAACTTGATTTTTTATAAATAAACCTATAAAAATTTCTGATTCAGGATTATGACTCAAATTTCGCACCGTTTATTTTTGGCTTCATCAACAATACCGCGTAAGCTTCGATATTTTTAGGTAAAAATATGGTGCCGAATACAGGTGAGAAAGTGGAGTTATTTTATCTCTAAATCTACACTTATTAATTTTAGCAGAGAGGAGATTAAATGGCCGAAAAAATAGAAAGTTTAAGAAACATTGCTTTTGCATCCCACGGCGGTGCGGGAAAAACTTCTCTGGCCGAAACCATGCTTTTCAATTCCGGTGTTATTAAAAGGATTGGACGCGTTGAGGATGGCAACACTGTAATGGACTTTGAGCCGGAAGAACTTAAACGCAACATCAGCTTGAGCAGCGGATTCCATCAATTCAACTGGAAAAAACATACCATTAGCGTCATTGATACACCCGGTGATCAAAATTTCTTATCAGACACAAAGAGCTGCATGCAGGCTGCCGATAGCGCGGTTATCGTGGTTGATGCCGTGGACGGAGTAAAAGTTCAAACCGAACAAGCCTGGGGGTTTGCTGAAGAATTTCAGTTGCCATGCATTATTTTTATCAACAAACTCGATAGGGAACGTGCGAATTTTATGCGCGCTTTCAAAGATGCTGTCGAATGTTTTGAGCCAAAACCGATGATTATGCAGATCCCCATAGGATCCGAAACAAACTTTAGCGGTATCGTAGACTTGGTTGGCATGAAAGCATACACTTTTGATACTAAGGGCAAAGCAACGAAAATCGATATACCATCAGATATGCAGGATATGGTTTCTGAAGAGCGAGAGACTCTTGTGGAAAATGTTGTCGAATCTGATGACGAACTTTTGGAAAGGTATCTTGAAGGAGAATCTCTGTCAGATGATGAAATAAAAGGTGCTTTAAAAAAAGGAATTTTATCGCGATCATTTGCCCCTGTTCTTTGTGGGTCTGTTGCAAAAAATATCGGTATCGAACTCCTGCAGGATTTTATTGTTCAATGCATGCCTTCACCGCTGGATAGAGGCTCCTGGATCGCTGCTGATGCGACTGGAGATGGTGAGATAGAATGTCGTCCCGATCCCAATGCGCCCTTTTCTGGTTTCGTTTTCAAAACCGTTGCCGATCCTTTTGCCGGGCGTCTGTCAATATTTAGAATTGTCTCAGGGACTCTTGGCGCCGATGGAAGTTTCTTCAACGTCAATAAAGATACAAATGAAAGATATAACCAACTTTTGAGGCTTGCCGGAAAAGAACAGAAACAAATTACCAAGGCCGGTCCCGGAGCCATTGTCGCTGTAGCCAAACTAAAAGAGACAACCACCGGGGATACCATTTGCAACAGTAGCCAAAAGGTTAAATTTAAATGTGCTGATCCCCTTCCCCCGTTGATTTCATTTGCCGTGAATGCCAAGTCAAAAGGGGATGAGGACAAAGTCTTTACCTCTTTATCAAAACTATTGGAAGAAGATATGTCTCTGCAGCTAACACGAAATCCTGAAACAAAACAAATTCTTTTATCCGGTCTTGGGCAGGTACATATTGAAGTTACGACTGAGAGGCTCAAAAGAAAGTTCAACGTCGAGGTCCAGTTGGATAAACCTAAAGTTCCCTATAAAGAAACCATTACCAAGAAAGTAAGGGTCCAGGGAAAACATAAAAAACAGACAGGAGGCCATGGCCAGTACGGTGACTGTTGGATTCAAATAGAACCACTTCCCAGAGGAAAAGGTTTTGAGTTCGAAAATAAAATTGTCGGGGGTGTTATCCCCAGACAGTATATACCGGCTGTGGAAAAGGGTGTCATCGAGTCGGCTCAAAAAGGGGTTCTTGCCGGGTTCCCGTGTGTCGATTTTAAAGCTATTCTCGACTATGGTTCATATCATGCCGTTGATTCATCTGAAATGGCATTTAAAATCGCAGGTTCTCTTGCTTTCAAAAAGGCGGCTACCGATGCTAACCAGGTTCTTTTGGAACCGATTATGAATGTCTCGGTAATTACTCCGGATGAATACATGGGTGACATCATGGGAGATCTTAACAGCAGACGTGGCCGAGTTATTGGTATGGACAGCAAAGGCAAAAATCAGGTGATTAAAGCACAGGTACCCATGTCCGAATTTTTATCCTATGCACCTGATTTAAATTCTATTACAGGAGGCCGTGGTATATTTACCATGGAATTTTCGCATTACGACGAAGTACCTGCTCAAATCTCCCAAAAAATTATAGAAGAAATAAATAAAGCAAAAGAATAGCAAATTTTAAAGTCCGCCATTTCCATCTCCAGTTTCTGTGGATATGGCGGACTTTCAATCCTTTCTACCTTTTATACATCGTTTACACGGTGCAAAACCAGACCAAAATGCATCCCACTTTCTTGTAAAGAAAATCCTGTTTCTTTTTTTTATTTTATTTCCATACGGACATGTTGTTAAATGAAACCGTTTCGACCTTTTACTTCCCAAATATTCTTCATCCTCTTTATCATTCCAATTGCGCCACATCCCTTTTTTAGCTGACATGGCATCTCTTTGGGTCTGTATCAAAATCTTGTCGTATTTTAAATTCGGACTTCGAAGCAGCGCATAGGCATATCCTTTTTCTATCATTTTTTTATTTATAAACGTACCGTTCAATAAAAAAACGTATGCCAACAATCGACCATGACGGTCATACTTTTCTTTGTCGAATTCCAATCTCACCGTTTTTGATCGAACGAGTGATTTGTTGTAATTTTTTGCCTCATATCCAAATGCTTCTGCTTTGTGATTGTCATGTGCAATTTCGGGCGCGTTTATACCGATATAGCGCACATACCGGCCATCAGTGAGTACAATCGTATCGCCGTCATGTACCCATTTTATCTTGTTACGCTCCTGTGCCCATGTGGTTTTGGAAAACAACAAGACCGGTATTAAAATTGGCAGTGAGTACAGAAAATATTTTCGTATCATTTTATTATCGAGTAAATGTAACTAACTGAGGAATCAGGGTGTTTTTCTTTGTTAAATCGCTCCATGGATAATGCTTTTTTTCAAACCGTGTAAACTCGTGGTTAAAGGATCGTAAAGAAAAAACAGTATCCAATATAAAAACACAATGGGTTCAACTTAACTAAACGCGTTTTTACTGTTGACATATTTCGGTATGCGTCTGTTCTTTCTAACGATCTCTAAACCACTCAAACAGTGCACGCTTTTCAAAAAAAATGATCCATTTCACTGATACATAAAAGTGTTTACAACAAAAACTCTCAGACTCCTGAACTAACTTAGATCTAAACCACAGTGCTTTGCAGCACTTTTATCCAGTATATTCGACAAACTGCCGTAGTCTGAAGGGACGAATCCAAGAGATTTTTGCCAGACGTCGTCGTCTTCCATGCATAAGTAAATGGTCACATCAGGGGCATGCTCCCTGATGGATGACACTATCTTTTGATACAGATGGATTCTTAATGGTTTAAAATAACGCATCTTTCCATCAAGGCCGGATATAAATTCTCCGTAAACGATCTTTGATTTTGGAAAGCGTTTTTGTATGATTGGTTTCAAAGGAGATAAAAAGCGAAAAGTGCCAAGGCTGATCCATACAATTCGTTCAGACGATATATGGGAAAATAGCTGTTCAATAACATGCGCGTATTCTTGTTCACACCCGTCATAGATCATCAAGGGGTCAAAATGAAACCCAAGGGGATAACCCCAGGACTCACATTTTGCAGCAGCACGCAGTCTCGCAGAAAGAGATGCTGTATGGCGCTCCTCATTTTTAATAATGTGCGAGGTATTCAAAGACCATGACACAATCGTTTTGTGGTTGTGGCGAAATCCTTTCAGTGTTTTTATATTCACTGTTTTAGTTTTAAGTTCCAATACAGCTCTGGACTGTTTTGAAAATTTAGGTACAAGTAGATCTGAGAGATCCGTCCAGTTATCCCAAATCATGCTGTCTGTAAATTCTCCGGTACCAATTCTGGTTAAGGTTTTTTTTAAAAAAAGACGGTCTAGCTCTTTCAGAAGATCCTCGTGATTGACAAAAAATTGCAATAGAGGGGGATGGAAGTAAGCTTGTAAAATGC
>JAFDCA010000639.1 GCA_019313025.1 Deltaproteobacteria bacterium | reverse complement strand
TTCAAAATCAGAAGGTATCATTAAAGCATGTCGCTCGTATTAAGTTGCCACCCAAACTGCTTTAACAAAATAACATTGAATCAATAGTTAGATGCCTTTGCTTGACCGCCACGCAACGATATCACCTGCAAATTTGATTTTGATCTGCTTGTCAGATGAACCCCATATGCAGCTTTTCGTTTTCAGTACCGGTTCTTCGCAAGTGTCTGGTTTTCCCAGAACCCCGACGACCTCCTCGAAGTCCATCCCGATTTTTATTTTATCATAATTTTCTTTATTGACCTTACTGCAGCCGGTAAGTGCCAGTATTGAGAACATACATATCACCAACACCATCAATTTAATTATCAGCATGACTCGCTTCATTTGTTTTTCCTCCTGCAATTTATCCCCAACATCACATTTTTTTAACGATGAGAAAAATCTTCAGGTATTTGTACAACCACCACTTCACCTTTGACACAGACTTTACCTTTGGCTGACAGGGTAATGTCGACAATAACTTTTCGGCCCTTGATTTCTTTGATGATGCCCCGTAGTTCAAGGGTTGCATCAATAGGAGTTGGGGACAAATAATCTATATGTAAAGAGGCTGTTACAAAGCGAACAGGTGGATCAGAGCCCATTTCCCTTCCGTTATTTCGATATATCGTTGCTGAAGCTGTCCCGGCGGCATGACAATCTATCAGGCATGCGATCAATCCGCCATAAACATAACCTGGATAACCACCGGTATGATAATGTTTGGGTTGGAAATGGCACACGCTTTCTTTTCCATCCCAATAGCTTTTTATTTGTAGGCCATGTTTATTCAGTCTTCCACACCCATAGCAACTTGCGAATTCATCCGTATAGTATTCTTGAAAGGCTTTAGCGGTCATATCGTTTTCTATTGTTTTAGTTGGTGATTTGTTTAGACTCGGCTCAGAATTTACAACAATCTGAGACCTTTGAAAAATGTTCAATGTTGTTCAAGACCAAGGCAGGAGGAAATTTTAACCACTGAACGATATTCTAAAAAGCCATGGACATGTTCTCTTTTACGCGCTTTGGTTTGCTAGTTCTTGCAGATCTCAACGAAATTATCCGGCGATGAAACGGAATGTTATTCTGACAATAGCTATAATGTATAAATGTCATTATCAAGTCAAGTGAATCTTGTGTCTAAATAACTCAGGGTTCGAGAAGTGTTATTTTTTCAATTGCTCCATGGATAATGCTTTTTTTGAAGCCTCCCCACCCTAAGGGGCGGAGCATCCCCTGAACCAATTAAGGCATCGTAAATTCCTGGTTGATGGTTTAAAAAAAATCACCGTGGTTTAAAGGATAAATTGTGGTATGAATACAAGATAGATGTCAAAACAGACCAGATACACTGTTTTTGGGATGACAGAACTTGACTTGGAGTTTCTGCATATCTATATTTTCATAACCTACGGAGCAACAATCCACAACCTCAATTAAGGAGCCGTCAATGGATTTTAAGTATCACCTCGAAACCGCCTGGAAACTGACGCTACAGCATATTGCCCCATTGATATTTATGACCCTTGCCATGATTGTCATAAGTTTCATTACTCTGGGTATATTGGGGCCGGTTGTTCTGGCCGGTTATATGCACGCCACTCTTCTTTTGATTAGACAAGGACGAGAGCCCAAAATACAGGATATTTTTTCGCATATGCGGCTTTTTTTCCCACTTCTTCTCTTTGGTGTCATTGTGTTTATCATAACCTTGGTTGGAATGATGCTTCTTTTTCTGCCAGGCTTACTTTTTGTGCTATCGGTTTCATTTTGTTGTATCTACATGTTGCCGCTCATGACAGACAAAAATCTGGGTCTCATTGATGCCATTAAGGAGAGCTTTTCAATGGTAACCAAAGAGCAGCTCGTGGATCACGTTGTGGTTTTTATCCTGTTTATAGGAATATCTGCCATTGGAAGCTCTGTATTTATCGGCGCTCTTTTTACCCAACCCTTGGCCACACTCTTTTTGATGTCAGTCTATGACAGTCTCGGAAAGTCGGCACCTGAGACACCGCCTGGACCACCTCCAAGCCCTGCGCCCTTAACAGGAGAATAGAAAAAAATCAACGATAGTATTGTCTGCAATACTAAATTTATAATTGTTGACAAATAGGGTGTTCATTTTTTAAAATTAAAAACATAGCTACAGACTTAAGCAGCCTGTTCACCAGATTCGGATGATTTCCCATGGTGTTCCTCTTTCTGTTTCGCTCTCCACTCAAAAATAATCCTGATTTCTAACCCGTAGCAATAAATTTAAAAAAGAAAATTTAAAGCAAGCACTGAATAAAGGATAAATTCAAATTTTGTGTTCGCGTGAATCATCTTTTTTAAACCTTTTTAATTTTAACACTTTCCAGAAGACAGCAGACGAATTTGATCCGTCTATGCTGGGTTGTGCCGGATAATATACCAAGGAGCCCATAACAGGGTGAAAGGAGGGCTGTATGGACACCCCTAAAATATTATTACCCTATAATTTTACCAACCATGATAAAAAAGCACTGGATTTTGTCTGCCGTACTTTTTCCGATAAGAAGGAAGCGAAAATTACCTTGTTTTATGCATATGCTCCGGTTCCCACCATTGAAATGCGCGGCAGTCCTATTATGGAACAGATGAAGGACACGCTGAGTTATCTGTCACAAAAGGTTAAGGAACAAGAAGATGCACTTAAAAAAATTAAAACCCATTTGTTGGGCAAGGGGTTTTCAGAAAATAACATTGATGTTGTCTTTGAACCGAAAAAAAGGGACATTGCCGGAGATATCATTGATCTGGCACAAGATGGCCAGTTTAATGTGGTTGTATTAAATCGAAAGCCCGGAAAAATTGCGCGCTTTTTTGCAGGAAGCGTTTCGAGCAAAGTTGTGGCGGCCCTAAAAAACACGACGGTTTGTATTGTTTCGTAAATACCTTTGCATCCATTCGTGCGAAACCGAAAAAACATTATCATTTATAAACGTTTTGAATATATAAGGAGGAATCCCATGGTTGCCGAAGACAGAATCAATATGGACATTTATAAGGTGGTTACCCGAGCCATTGCTGCATCCGATAATCTCGAGGATATGGCAACTCAATTGACTCAACTTTTGGTTGGAGCCTTGGGAATTAAAGGCAGTACCATATTTGTACTCAACCCTGCTACAGAAGAACTTGAAGCTCTTGCCAGTTTTGGGTTAAGCATTAACTATATGAATAAAGGTCCGATTTTAGTTAAAAAAAGTCTCGATCATCAGTTAAGAGAAGAACCGATTGTTATTCGAGATGTAACAACATCCGACCGTCTTCAGTATCCGGAAGATGCCCAAAAAGAGGGGATTAAAGCAATTGTATCACTTCCCATCAGCTTGCATGGCAAGCTCATTGGTGTTCTTAGACTGTATCACTACGAGCAATGGAATGTTTCTGAACGGGACCTTGATTCTTTGATGGTTTTCACAGGAAATATCGGGCTTGCTTTAATGTATATACGTCTGCTTCAGGCCCTCAAATCTGTGAAAGAGACGGTGGAGGAAGTGCATCCCATATGGCTGGATTAAAAAAAACAGACCGCGCATATTAACAAAAGTCGGGTCCACGATAATAATGCATAAGTGTGTTATTTCATATAAGCGTCAATCTTGATCGAGGAGAAACCGGATCAGATCAAGATTTATACCTTTCATCCAGTTCCTAGGGCCCAATGTTTTGCCTATCAATTCTCCGCGCCTGTTGATAAGATAATGCTCGGGATGGGCTCGAACACCATAACTTTTTTCAACTTTTCCGTGAATATCCAGAAGTATTGGAAAGGTTATCTTGTACTTATCAACATATTTTTTTACAATTTCCTTTCCCTCTCGCACATCGATACCAATAACAACAAATCCCTCACTTTTGAATTCATTGTATAGTTTGATTAAGGAAGAGACCTCCTTCCGGCACCAGACTCACCAGGTAGTCCAGAAATAGAGTAAAACAACCTTACCCTGAAAGGCTTCTAATTGAATAGGGTTGTCTTCTAAATCGTTCAACATGAAATCTGGGGCGGTATTTTTATCCTTAAATTCCAGAAAATTTGCATTAGACAATGGATTCTTGGAAAGAGCGTTTGATGACAAAGGTAAAAAAACTGCCACGATTCCATAGACAAAAACAAATAACATCATTTTGTAGATTTTTACTCGAAGCCTGATCGCGTTGCCCATCATATGTCCATATCCGGTCCTTCAATCAGTCTGTGTGTTGGATAGCTCAGACGTATTGAGAAAGAAATATTCTGATTTTAAAAACGATCGTTCTGGTGAATAGCCCATTCATTAATCAGTACGACAAATTTATGCCGATTTTCACTGGATGTTTTTGGCCACAGCATATTTAGGCTGGCTGAGAATCGGTTTTATTGCGTCTCGGTAGGATATTTAGCTCTTATCCATTCATTCCATCCACCTTTAAGAACATAAATCTTTGTAAATCCCTTGTCCATCATTTTCCGTGCCAAACTGACACTGGTATGCTCATTGGGTCATGCTCAGTAGAGTATAATCGTCTTTGTTTTGGGATAGCGAGAATGCCAGCTTTCGAATTTGTATGGATTTTCTTGAATAGCCCCTTTGATTTTGATGCCGCTTTTCTTCCAATCTTGAGGTCGTCGAACATCTAATATGATCAGGTTTTGATCGTCGAGACGGTCTTTTAGTTCCTCTTTGGATATTCTAAATTTAGCATTAGATGATTTCTCCGGTGTCATTGCACAACCAACAATACCCAACATGAAAAGGTAAAGAATGATGATCCAAATAACGCATTGTCTGGTGTCCATATTACTCACCTCTTTTGATATTAATGCAATATCATGAATTTACGAACCTATTGTTGAAGGCCTTTAACTACCAATGTCTATGCAAATAAACGAATGCAAAATTTCGCTTTCCATAGCCAGTCTGTCTGACTTGATTCCCAGATTGAGCGACGGATAAGTTCTGTCAATAATATCTTTCACACGTATAAAAGATTCTTCTTGATGTTTTAATGGATACACTTGACCGTCAACCGCCGTTATTATCCGTCAAATGTATCCAAATTCGATTGAATGATGCTTAAAATCTATATGTCAACCCAAAATCTAAGCTGGTTTCACTCAGTGTTGATTCAATAGTTACCGGCGTTCCAAACGGGTCTGTACCACTTTCTGAAATCGAGTTTTCAACGGCATACACGAATCCAAGATCAAGGGAAAAAGAATCGGTGAATTTATATCCAATACCCGCTGTAATATGATGCTCAACTATTGCTGGGAAGCCGATAATTCGAAAAGTTTCGTAATAGTAAGTGGAAGGTAGCGTTTTTCCCTGTACGGTTGTTGTTGTTAAACCATTAAAGTTAGGATGTTCTTTCACCGGGTTTTCACCGTAGTTATATCCGATCCGCAAAGTAAGCTTGTCGGTGGCTTTGTACCGGGCACCAATGGCCAAAACCCACTGGTCATCCCAGTCAAACTCCTGGTATCCGTCCGCGTCTGACCAGTTTATCCACTTCACGTCCCCTTCCACCAGCAATCCTGCCCCAAAAAAATCATAAGCAAGACCAAGACCCAATTGCTGGGGGGATTCCAGGTCCAGATCATCATCAGTCCCGTCTTGGTCAAAATCGGTCACATTTTTATGAGTGATCTTCTGGGCTGAGACATAAGTTAAACCCAGCGATAAATTGTCAATCGGTTTGAAAATAATTCCGGGCTGCAAACCAAACGCGAAGCCACTTGAACCACCATTTTTAAGGTCCAGGTTGCCGTAGTTGATGTGAACGGCTAAACCGGCAGAGAAATTTTGAGAAGGCTGAAAAGCAATCGACGGTGCAAACTTCATAATTTGAAGTTGGGTATAGTCTCCGCTGATCAGAGGGGCTCCAGGAGCAGGAAAGGGGGGCGCTGGATAATACGTTGAATTGTCAATTGAAGTGTCCCTGTAGTCAACACCAAGGCCAGTGACGCCATATGCCGCAAGTCCGAACCTCCAATTCTTAGGTTCCGAACTTATGGGGACTGAAAAACCGATTGCAGGAATAGGATAGATGTTATCCTCACTATCGGCGCTAAAAGTTCCCGCGGCAGTTAATCCTGGTGTCCCGGCATTTGTAACTTTCGCTTCCACCTTGGGCATGAACAGCGTTCCAGAAAAATTAAATTCTGAACCAGGGCAATATTCTCCAAAGCACATGGCTGCCGGGTTGGCAAAAACCGCACTAATGGCATCCATTGGTTGGGCGATACCAACGCCTCCCATGGCTCTTGAAATGGGACCGACACCAATCAAATTATCTCCATTGGTGGCAAAGGCAGCAGGCGTTAACAATAATATAAGGGAAAAAATTACCAAAACCGTAAATAATTTTTTCATCAGCTTTTCCTCCTCTGTTTTTTTGTGGCATTAATAATGTATTTCATGAGACGATTGCTTGCTTTCATTTTAGAGGGATGGCCGCTGGACAAGGCATCATCCAAGACTGCATAATCAAGGTATCTATGACTCTAAAAGTCAGGAATGTTTCGTTTATTTTCGGATTGCGATGGTCATAGAAACCCATCTGAAAGGACATACGGTTTATTTTTTATACCAGGCGTTTGATATAAAATTTTGTAACTTCTCCATTCTGATCTGTTTTCAGAATTTCGTGTCCCCGGGTTCTGGCCCAGGACGGGAAGTCATTTATTGACCCGGGATCTGTTGACAAAACCTCAATAACCTGCCCGATCTCAATTTCTTTAATCCCTTTAGTCACTTTCAAAATCGGCATGGGACAGGGCAGACCCTTCAAATCCATTACCTTATCGACGTTGATTTCTTCATTCATGATAAACCTCCTATAGTTATATTTTTTATATAAAAAGCTGTATTCGGCTGTCATTGGCTTGTTCTAAAAATGTTGCGACACCGCAATAAGACAGTTTGGAATAATCGATCATTTCCTCCCGCTTAAATCCCATGAGATCCATAGACATTTCACAAACGTAAATTTGAACCCCAAATTCTTGGGCCATTTCTATCATCTGCTCCAAGGATGCGACGTTCTTTTTCTTCATAAGAGATTTCATCATGGCCGTTCCCATACCGCCCATATTCATTTTGGATAGTTTGACCTCACAAGTCCCCTTGGGCAGCATGGCCCCAAACATCTTGCCAATGGTATCTTTTCCGCCGGCCTTTTTTTTCTTGTCTCTCAGTATTGGCGTTCCCCAGAATGTGAAAAACATCACAACTTCCATACCCATGGCGACGGCACCCGTGGCGATGACAAAGGCTGCCAGGACTTTGTCCATATCGCCGCTAAATACGATCATAGAAATCTTGTCGGATGGACTTTTTTTTTCTATTGCTGCAATCTGAGATTTCAACTCTTCAATTTGCGCCTCAATATTATTCATGATTTACCTCCTGTGTTATTTATTAAACCTTTTAAATCGATTGAAATTAAATCTGTTAAGATTAGAATGCCGATTATATGGTTGACACTATGAACCATATTGGCAAAAAATATATTATACCATCATTTCTTTAACCGCTTCCATGGATGCCTTGAGAAGATCCAGGTTGGTGAGCATGGTTTTTCTTTGTTCGGGCTCCATCTGCATCAAGACTTGATAATTAACATAATCATAAAACGATTTAATATCATTTAATTTTCGCTGCCCTTCAGGTGTCAGGCTGAGCAATGTAATTCTGGAGTCTTCGGGATCCGGAACTCGTTGGACAAATTTTTTCTTAACCAACCCGTTGATGATTTTGGTCACCCTGCTCTTGACCACATTCATCTTATAAGCGATGCCCTTGGACGTTAGATAACGCTCCTCATCAAAAAGCATCAAGCATCTGAGTTCTGCATCGGGCAACTCAAAGCGTTCGCATTGATACTGGACGCGCTCTTGGCAGCATTGAAATAATTTGGTCACGAGCGTTTGAAATTGTTGAATCTGATACTTCGAAATTTCTGAGGGATTATTTCCTTTAATATGATTCATGGTGTGAACTATATCATGGAAATAACATATGTCAAGTCTTTTTTATTAAATTTGTTTTATTTATGATGGGAGACGAAAGTAAAGCTTAACGACCATTTATGTGCAACAATTTGTCTTCCTGATTATTTTTTTGTTCGACCTGACGGATATCATTCTTGAAATCGCACGACACATCTTATTCGGCAAACATGTTACAAAATAAAACATCTGTATATCGTTGATGTATGTGACTGCTTCAAGCTCACGGGGTTTTTGACCTCGATTGATTCCTAAACTTGAAAAATATGATAATAAATGAGATATAAAAAATGTATATTTCTGGCAGACTCGATTATGCATATTCTCATTTTTCAAAATTTTAAAAAAATGAAGCGCTTTTTGGAGGTTCTACGTCCATGTCACCGAAGATTTCAACCGAGACTATCGGGCACCTAATTCAAAAAGAACCTTATTATATTAGCACCGGAGACGAGGTTAGAATGTTTGAAGCTGCTTTTGATGCCAGACTTCCGGTGATGATGAAAGGTCCCACAGGATGCGGTAAGACCCGGTTTGTTGAGTACATGTCGTATCAGCTCAAACGTCCTCTGATTACCGTGGCCTGTCATGAAGACTTGTTTGCTTCCGATCTGCTGGGACGTTACCTTTTGAAAAAGGATGAGACCGTATGGGTGGATGGCCCATTAACCCGGGCGGTTCGCATGGGCGCTATCTGTTATCTGGACGAAATTGTAGAAGCCCGTAAAGATACAACGGTCGTTATCCATCCTCTAACCGATACACGCAGGACACTTTCCATCGACAAAAAGGGCGAAATGATCCAGGCGCATCCGGAGTTTATGATGGTGATATCCTATAATCCGGGGTATCAATCTGTTTTGAAAGACCTCAAGCAAAGTACGCGGCAACGGTTTATTTCTCTTGAGTTCAATTATCCCGAAGTCTCAAAGGAGGCTGAAATTGTTGCCCATGAGGGGAATATCGACATAGAAATCGCTTTTAAACTGGTGTCTCTTGCCGGAAAAATAAGGAACATAAGGGAGCATGGGTTGACGGAAGGGGCGAGTACCAGGTTGCTGATTTATGCCGCCCAGCTCATCGGTCGAGGGATACCTGTTCACGATGCCTGCCGAAGTGCCATTTGTTTTCCGTTAACCGATGATGTTCGGCTTCAGGAAACTCTGAATGATCTGATAGAGGATATTTTCTAACCTAACGTGTATTGACGGAGTTTTTTATCGAGGCCCTTTGGGTCTTTCACAAACTTGTTCAACTCTTCCCAAAACCGATTGCTGTGATCCTTGATCTGGGTATGGACCAGTTCATGCAAAATGATGTAATCGATCAATTCACCAGGTAGTCGCATCAGATTTACATTCAAGTTGATATTATTTTTATTGGAGCAGCTTCCCCATCGGGTTTTTTGGTTTTTCACAAATACCCTGTTGTATTTAAAACCGTTTTGTTTGCAAAGTTCATCGAGCCGTTCGGTCAGGTATTTTTGGGCCGCTA
>JAFDCA010000638.1 GCA_019313025.1 Deltaproteobacteria bacterium | reverse complement strand
GCCAAAAACAGGTTTCAATCCTGGCATAGTGACAATTATCGAAACCTATAAAGCAAAAAATGTCACTTTAAAATTACTATAACCCTATAATTCCAAATATTCGGAACAGACTAAGAATCCCGTGGCTTTTAAGAAGAATAAAAAACCCCTCAGCATTCTTGCTGAGGAGTTTTTTCATTTCAAAATCTTACAGATTAACTATTAGATACTTTTGAAAATGTACCTTCATTTATTTTCAAGATACCACTTTTTTTATTCTTTCGGGGGATATATCTTTCGCGTGCCGAAGTCTTCTCTGGTTATTCGATAGAACATTGATTTATCCGGGTCGGCCATTGTCTGATCAATCATGTGGTCAAACATTCCCTCTGCTCCCATTTTTCTCTCGTTTGCCCGCACTGCCTGGGTAACACCTTCGCGATCGGTTATTTGTTCAAGTTTACCTTCAAAAATAGCTGATGGGGCTCCCTCCGTCATCGCTGTCATCATATCAAAGCCGTACACCGTGAAGCTAACATTTTGATTTTCTCTAACACACCTCATCTTCCGGCTGGTTTCCTCACCCCAAAGGGTAAGATAGATGTTAGCTTCATCAGCAGCAAACATTACCGGGGACTGGTATGGTTTGTCACCATCAACAAATGCCAGGGTTCCACACATTTGTGTGTCGAGCAGATCTTGAGTTTCCTCTGAGGTCAGTTCAATTATTTCTCGCATAAAAATCCTCCTTTTCGATTAAAGGATTGAATTAAATGGCACCTTAGTGAAAAGTGCTAATTATTCACCTCCTGTTAACAAGAACTCTCCTTCCGGTGAAGTAAACTATATGAAAATCCCCCTTTCAAGTCAATAAGATTTAAAAGACCAGGTTTATAATATAGGCACGAAGATTTTGGCTCATTTCAAACACCATTATATCTGGAATCTACAATCAAACAAAGAAAAGCCCCTCAGTTACTTAACTGAGGGGCTTTAAAAGTTATGTTGCCTACTTTTCAATGATTGCTCCGCTATAAACTCTTAATCGGCTACTCTTCTGTACAAGCCCTTTGCTCTTTGAAGAAAACTTGACCAAATATGTTACAGAACATTATCTTCCCATCGCTCAAGCTCAAACTCCACTCTCTTCATGAGCAGCTTTGATCCAATGATATGTACAGCAATACCCACAACCGAACCCCCAATTACTATCATCGGGTCCATAAGACTTGCATTGCCCTGGGACAGGAAAAATTGCACTAATTCAAAAATAATTGAAACAGTGCAAATTACGAGGAATGCACAAACGAGGAATTTTTTTATCTCAACTTTAAGCCCTAATTTCTCAAAAGTGATTTCTGCAGAGCCATCTAATTCAAAGAGATCATCCATCAGCACCAGCCCCATTAGCAATGTTATGAGAAGGGCAAAGGAAGGAAGTACACTCCAGTGTGAGAAATGGTTTTCCCAAAGATTAGAATCAGCTAATGAAAATCCTGCCAGTAAACATACCAACACAACTAACATTCCAAAACTAATAAGGGTTCTTGTCTTCATCTGCACTCCTTTATTTAAAAATAGTTCGGGTTTAAAAAATTACTTTCGGTCCTTTGACTGTTTGTTATGCATCAGTAACAGTTAACAAAATCCTTTAACTGAACCATGGTGTTAGAAGTTCTCAGTTTTTCTAAAACAACTTCGAGAATTTGTCTCACCCGCTCTCTACTCAAGTCATATCTTTTGCCAATTTCTTCTAAGGTATGATCATGACTGGCTTCTATACCAAAGCGGAGTTTAATGATTTCCATTTCACGTGGAGTTAACTCCGACAAAACTGTATCTACAGTCTCTGCTAAATTGCATGAAATAGCCCATTCTTCCACAACGTTATTTGTGTTATTCCAAAAGGAGGCAATTACACAATCACCCTGTTCTTCCATGAGGGTCTGCATAGACACAGGGGGTGTAGAATTTTTCATCAATTCTTCAACCGAGGCTAAAGGAATCTTTGTTTCTTCAGCAATTTCTTCCCGGGTAGGCTCTCTTTCACACTCTTGCAGTAATTGATTGGATGCTTTTATAACCTTTTTTAGTTTTTCATTTATATACACTGGCTTTCTAATGTTCATTGAACTACAATCAATGGCTCTAATAATGGCTTGTCGTATCCACCAGATAGCATACGTACAAAATCTGCTGCCTCTCCGATAATCATAGGTATCAACTGCCCTGATTAGTCCTAAATTACCCTCCTGAATCAGGTCTGCTAAGGGCAAACCACTCTTGAGATATCGTTTAGCTGTGCTGATTACCAATCTTTGATTGGAGTGTATCAATTCACTTTTTAACACCTTAATACTTTTAGATAGATCGTTAATCTCACTGAGTGTTTTTCTTAGTTCCCACTCGATACGGTAACGGGCATCTGTAAATCTTTTGTAATGTGGTATTTTTCTTAATCTGTTGGTAATCTTTATGATTACTGGTTTGGTGAGGCTTACTTTTGCAATGCATTTTGAAATGTCTGCTTCAACTTTATGCAAGTCTTCCTGCAGGCTCACTAATATTTCCGGATTAGCTGCTTGTTTTCTTATGGCACTACTAATCTTCCTTCGTTCTTTTTCAAATTTCT
>JAFDCA010000637.1 GCA_019313025.1 Deltaproteobacteria bacterium | reverse complement strand
TGTTGTAGGAGTTGCCATCGATACCATTCAGCAAATAGAATCTCATATGCTGACCAGGCATTACGAAGGATTTTTGAAAAAAGGCGGGGTTAGAGGAAGAGGGGGAAGATCCTAACATTTTCAGCGAACAAGTAGGGGGCAAATATGCCGAAAGAAGAGGCAATCAAAGTGGAAGGTGTCGTGCTCGAGACATTGCCCAATGCAATGTTCAAAGTAGAACTTGAGAATAAGCATCAGGTGCTTGCGCATATCTCCGGTAAAATGCGCATGCATTTTATTAAAATCTTGCCTGGAGACAAAGTCACGGTTGAACTTTCTCCTTATGATCTATCTCGCGGAAGAATAACATATAGATCAAAATGAAAAAATGAACGGTCAAAAGGGTATATAGGTTGTCTTCATGAGATTAATCTCTATCACCTAATACCCCCTTTGAAGGAGTATTTTGAATGAAGGTAAGAGCATCGGTTAAAAAAATTTGTGCTAAATGTAAGATCGTTCGCAGAAAAGGAGTTGTCAGGGTTATCTGTGAGAATAAGCGGCACAAACAAAGGCAGGGATAACAAAAGGAGGATTAGCTTTGGCAAGAATTGCAGGAGTGGATTTGCCGAGACGCAAACGTATTGAGGTGGGGCTTACTTATATTTATGGTATTGGTCCAAGTATTTCAAAGCGCATACTCCAACAGCTTAATATTAATGCTGATACAAAAACAGATGATTTGTCAGAATCTGAGATAAACAGCATCCGCAAGTTAATTGATAAAAATTATAAAGTTGAAGGAGAACTTCGTACCGAAGTATCGATGAATATAAAAAGATTGATGGATCTTGGGTCATACCGAGGTCTTCGACATCGAAAGTCACTTCCGGTGCGTGGACAACGGACAAGTACAAACGCACGAACTCGGAAAGGACCCAGACGATCCGCTATCAAGAAGAAGGGTGGCGCTAAGAAAAAATAAAAAGGTATTTGTTATTAGAATTGATAATGATCAATAACGGATAACGAATCGATTTTTAGGAGCATAAACCATGGCAAAAAAAATTCGAACCAAACGAAAAGAAAAGAAAAATATACCCACCGGTATCGTTCATATTCAGTCGACTTTTAACAATACGATTGTTACAATTACAGACCCTGCGGGAAATGTCGTCGCTTGGTCGAGTGCAGGGGTTCAGGGTTTTAAGGGATCACGAAAGAGCACGCCATTTGCTGCTCAAATTGCAGCGGAGGATGCTGCTAAAAAGGCAATGGAACATGGAATGAAAAATGTAGAGGTATATGTTAAAGGCCCGGGTTCCGGAAGGGAATCCGCTCTTCGATCACTCCAGGCTGCTGGGTTTAACGTTGTGATGATTAAGGATGTTACGCCCATACCTCATAATGGTTGTCGACCGCCCAAGCGAAGAAGGGTTTAAATAATTGAAAATTGAAGATTGAATAATTGAGAAATCATATAATATTCAATTTTCATTAAAAGGAGGAATACTTGGCTCGATATACAGGCTCAGTATGCCGGATATGCCGGCGTGAAAACTTAAAATTGTTTCTTAAGGGAGACCGTTGTTATTCTGACAAATGTGCTTTCGATCGACGCGGTTATCCACCGGGTCAGCACGGACAACGTCGCGGCAGAAAAATATCAGATTACGGGATCCAGCTTAGGGAAAAACAAAAAGTTAAACGAATGTACGGTCTTTCAGAAAATCAGTTCCGCCTATTTTTTAAAAGAGCAGATAACCAGAAGGGCATTACCGGTACGAATCTTTTGGTATTTTTGGAACGCAGGCTTGACAATGTTGTTTATCGATTGGGTTTTGTTAATTCTCGATCTCAAGGTCGACACTTTGTAAGACACAGTCATTTTTTGATCAATGGCAAAAAAGTTAATATTCCATCATATCTCATTAAGATCGGGGACGTTGTAGAAATCCGAGAAAAGAGCCGTAAGATTCAAATTTTAGAAGATGCACTAGATGCTGTGGTGCGAAGAGGCATTCCACAGTGGCTTGATTTAGAAAAAGAGAACATGAAAGGAATTGTAAAAGAATTTCCTTCTCGTGAAGATATTACAACACCTATTCAAGAACAGCTTATAGTAGAACTTTATTCTAAATAATTGAAAATAAAGGATTTAAAATATGGACTGTGGGGCAGTCGTAATTTCATATATCACTCATATATCCTGCCGATATTCCTCTCAAAATAATTGGAGAATTTATAATGACATCAAATGAACTTATGTACATGAACTGGCGAGAGATGATCAGGCCAAAAAAGGTTCAGGTAACTAGCAAACACAGCTATGGAAAGTTTGTTTGTGAACCTCTTGAAAGGGGATTTGGTATAACAATCGGAAACTCATTAAGAAGGATCATTCTTTCTTCTCTATATGGTGCTGCTATAACATCTGTAAAGTTTGAAGGTGTTATGCATGAATTTAGTGTTATTCCAGGCATATATGAAGATGTTTCGGAGATTATCCTGAATTTAAAGGAGGTTCGTTTCAAACTTGCTGATCCCGAACCGAAAACAGTTCGAATTGATGTGGAAGGAAAGAGGGAGGTTACTGCAGGTGATATTATCAGCGAAGATGGCAGATGTGAAGTGTTGAATCCTGAACAACATATTGCAACACTTTCAGATCAGGCAAAATTAAATATGAGTATGACCGTAAATATAGGTAAAGGTTATTCTTTGTCTGAAACAAACAAAGATGAAGAAGCACCCTTGGGGACAATACCGGTTGATGCCGTTTTTTCACCGGTTAAACGTGTCACATACGTTGTTGGGAATGCTCGTGTTGGCCAGAGAACGGATTATGACAAACTAACCCTCGAAGTCTGGACGGATGGAAGTATTCTTCCTGAGGATGCAGTAGCTTATGCTGCCAAGATATTGAAGGAACAAATGACGATATTTATCAATTTCGATGAAGAGCTTGAGCCGGAGCCTGTTAAAAAGATTGAAGAAAAAGAAAAGCCTAAATTTAATGAAAATCTTTATAGAAGCGTTGAGGAACTTGAGCTTTCTGTCCGAAGTGCCAACTGCCTTAAAAATGCAAACATTGTAAAAATCTATCAACTGGTAAGTAAAACAGAGGCAGAGATGCTAAAAACCAAAAACTTTGGAAGAAAATCTTTAAATGAGATAAAAGAAGTACTCAGCGAAATGGACCTTTCTCTTGGAATGAAGCTGGAAGGATTTGAGCCGCCCAAGGAAGATACAGAGGAAGGAGAGTAAATAATCTAATGAGACATAGAAAAGCGAGCTTAAAATTAAATAGAACGAGCAGTCACAGGGACGCCATGTTGAGAAATATGGTGACTTCACTCTTCAAACATCAACGTATTCGCACAACAGACGCCAAAGCAAAAGAATTGAGGCGGTGGGCAGATAATTTGATTACTCTGGCAAAACGGGGGGATCTTCACGCTAGAAGACAGGCACTATCCATTGTCAGGGAAAAAGAAGTTGTTCATAAACTTTTTGCTGAAGCCGCCGAACATTATGGCGATCGATCAGGGGGTTACACCCGAATAATCAAGCTTGGAAGACGACCCGGTGATGCCGCTCCCATTTCGCTAATAGAGCTGATCTTATCCGTAGATGATAAAAAGATAAAAACAAAAAAGAAAAAGAAGACAAAGGCGCGAATAGAAAAAAAGGTCACTTATAAGAAAAAAGATATTAAAGAAGAAGCCGTAGAAAAAAAAGAGGCTTTAGAAGAAGATATTGAAAAGACAAAAGCCGATGAGGAAGAAGCAGTTTCGATCAAAAAGGAGAAGGACAAAAAAACAATAGAAACGGTCAAACCTGATGACAAGGCGGTATTGTTAGAATCTGCTACAATTTCTGAAGATGCGGATGAAAAAGATGGAGATGAGACTTTGGAATCGGCCGAATCAGAAGGAACAGCAGAAACCGAAACAGACTTGCAAAAGCCTCCCAAGAAAACAAAAGACTCGGAATCAGAAGCATAAGACGGATTTTCTGCCTCTAAAACACCTTTTTAAAAGCCTTGTCCGAAGCGACA
>JAFDCA010000636.1 GCA_019313025.1 Deltaproteobacteria bacterium | reverse complement strand
GAAGCTGTCTGAGCAAATTAGAGCGCGTTAAAGGGAACATCTTCGAAGTATTTCAAATTAAAACATAAAATCAAACTACTGAACGATATTCTAAAAAGCCATGGACATGTTCTCTTTTACGCGCTTTTGTTTGCGAGTTCTTGCAGGTCTCAACGAAAATATCCGGCGGATGAAACGGAAGGTTATTCTGACAATAGCTATAAAAAGCCATTGGCGAGAGAAACATTCTAATGATATATTTTGTCAAGAAAGAATCCGTGCCAGAACGTCCGAACTTTCCATAATAAGAACGCCGATTCTTTCCATTTCGACCAATCCTTGTGGATAGAGACCGGAAACAGCGTCTTGGACCAAGACAAACTTGTAGTCTCTCTCACTGGCTTGGTATATAGAAGTTCGAGGACAACTCCTCTTCATTTTAAAGCCAGATTTTTTAATATTTGATCATATTGACCAATTACGTTTTTCCATTCAAATCGTTCCATGGCCCCAGAAAGGTGTTGTTGCTTTTCTGTTAATTGGGAATGAGTTAGAATGATAAAACACAGTTTTTCCACCAGTTCCGTCTGATCTTTATAGAGAAAATCCCCATGGAATACCTGCGGGATAATTTCGGGATACGAAAGACGGTGAGGCAGCAAAGGAATACAGCCGTAACGAATCGCTTCAACCACCGAAATACCGAAGTTCTCCTGGGTTGCCGTGCTGACGACGATGGTCCCCTGCATAAGCCATTTGCGATATTTTTCTCTGGATGCTTCATAGCCGTACCAAACAATCTGGTTTTTGAAACGCTCTTTGGCGCCAATAAACTCTTTTGGGACCACCTGAAAGTTTTCTCCCAAAAGTGCAAGTCGAAAATGCAGACCCCGCTCAAGTACCTTATCAAGCGCATTAAAAAAGTCTGCCGGATTTTTATCAAACTCCCAGCGGTGATTCCAGATGATCAACGGCGGCAAGTCCGCTTGGGGCAATGTGTTCGGCATCTTTTCCATAAATGGGAAATGACATCCAGGATAGAGAACATCGGCTTTATTGCGTATCTCATCAACCACCCATTGGGGTTGATATTCGGGCATCATATTTAAAAAAACGGGCAGCTTTGAGAAAAAGGCATCAAAATGAGTTTGGGAGTTAAAGACGATCAGGTCCGCCGCCAAGGAAGTGGTGATATCTGTAAATCCAAACTGAAAATCCCTGCTTTCACCGGGTGCAAGGGGATACGTCAGTTGATTCTCGTGGAAATAGACCATTGAAGGGGGACAAAATGGCCCACATAGTGCCTTAAAATCCGACAGACTCATCAGGTCGGTGGTAATCAGTCCGTCGTAGTTTTTAAGAGAGGGAATTTTTTTAAAAAAGTATAAGGCTGCACCTCTCATTCGCCATTTCCAAAAACGGGCAGGAAGCGTAACGAGATCAATCGTGTATTTAGAGTTTGAAACCAGACCTTGGGCAAAATCTTTATGTGATCCGCCATAAAATGGTTCCAAAAATAGAAATTTAAAATTCTTCTCTTTTGGATTAAAAGGAAAATCGGAAGGAAAGGCAAACACTGTTGTTTTCCAAATCAGCCGAAAGATTCACTCGGGTATTCTTTTTTAATTTGTAAATAAATTGACCGGTTTCTTTTCGATTGAATTTATGGGCGCTTGTTACAGAACCATATATGTTTCCGGCATAAAAGCCGAACCCGACAAACGTAAGAAGTCCGCCAAGTGCATTATGCTCTTTATCGAAGGATTCATAGGCGGCCAATATCAAGCCGCCGTTCAACAAAAAGGCGATCAGTGCATCCTGATATCTTTCACAATAAAGGTATCCCCCTCCTGGAATGATCGATAAAAATCCCGCCAGCTTCGGATTCTTTTGAGGAATTAATGCTTCCTTGTCCAGTTCACCAGCGAGTCTTTCAAGTCTATATTTATTTCTATTTTTGGTGCTAATTTTATTAAAATAATTTCTGGCGTTGTCCCATGAAGCTGTTTCGATATGAATCCATCCCATTCTGTAGTAGGCCTCATCCCTTATATCCCCATCTTGTGTAATCGTTATAAGATTGTTAAGATTGATCAAAGCAAAGTTAAAGGCCTTTAGTTTCACATAGGCTTCACTCATCATAAAATATGATTTTATAGAATATTCGGTTTCAAAATACTGATCTGTTAATTGTTTAAAGGAATTGATAGCCTCATTAAAATACCTGCCAAGATAATAGGACATGCCGATTTGGAACATCGCCAATTCTACCCTTTCATCTTTTGGGAAAAAATAGATAAACCGCTTGTATTCGCTTACGGCCGTTAAATAATCTTTGGCTGAAAAAAGTTCTTGTGCATAATTAAACTGTTTATCAGGATTAAGGACAAGAGAAGAATTGGCGGTGCCTTGAGATCCGGACCCGGCAAAAGATTGAGAAAAGGTGATAAAAAGAAAAAATATGCTAAAAAAGGTAAAGAGCAGATAAACCGTGTTGGTGTTTCGGATCTGCATGATGATTAATTACTGCCGCCAGAAGTCATTATTGCTTATCGGATCATACCTGCGCTTTTCACCGTCTATCCACACCGGATCGGACAAATTATTCTCATTTCGACCACAACGTATGAGACGGTCCGAGCACATGATCCATCCCAATAAGGTGCCATGTTTTTTAAATGCTTCGATGCAGTATTGTGAGCATGTTGGGTGCATCGGGCAGCGATTACCGTCAACACTTGAGATATAATCTTGATAAAATTTGATGGGATAAAGGGGCGCATTCTCCCGGCTCTCTTCAGCTTCATATGAAACTGGGGGATGATCATCAAGTTTCAAATCCTCTCCGGCAAGCGCTCTTCCGTATAAGGCGGCTAAAACGATTAAAAAAATGACAACACCCGATATTGTTTTCATTGCTTATTTCTGAGTGACCCTGAGGACCTCTTCGATTGTTGATATGCCGCTCAAGACCTTTTGCACACCGTCCTGACGCAACGTAATCATATTTCGATTCAAGGCTTCATTTTTTATCTGGTTCGAATCATAGGTCTTAAGTATAATGCTTTTTAAACTGGAATCTAAAATCATCATTTCAAAAATAGCTGTCCGCCCTTTGTACCCTGTATGAAAACAGTTTTCACACCCTACGGCTCGATAAATAACCGCCTTTTGGAACTGGTCATCTGTAATTCCGATGCTTCTCAAGGCCAGTTCATCGGGGGTATAAACCTCTTTACAATCCTTACAAAGAACTCGAACCAGTCTTTGGGCTACAACAGCCAAAAGAGACGATGAAATTAAAAAAGGTTCAACACCGATGTCCACCAGGCGCGTAATAGCACTTGCAGAATCGTTGGTATGAAGTGTGGAAAAAACAAGATGCCCTGTCAATGCCGACTGAACTGCGATTTCAGCTGTCTCTCGATCTCGAATTTCTCCCACCAGAATCACATCAGGATCCTGTCTAACAATGGATCTAAGGCCGCTGGCAAAGGTTAGATTTATCTTAGGATTGACCTGTATCTGGTTGATGCCTTCAATCTGGTATTCAACGGGATCTTCAATGGTGATGATATTGATATCCGGTGTGTTGATGGATGACAGAACAGCATACAGGGTCGTGGTTTTGCCGCTGCCGGTGGGTCCGGTTACAAGGATAATTCCATTGGGATTTCTCACAAGGTTTTCAAGCTGGCCCAGTTTTTCGGCTTCAAGTCCGAGATCCGAAAGAGATATTAACGACCCCGATTTATCTAGAAGTCTGAGCACCACGCGTTCTCCAAAGGATGTCGGAATAGTGGACACCCGCACATCAATCTCCTGATGACCGATTTTTACATCCAGACGACCATCCTGAGGAAGGCGTTTTTCAGCAATATTCATCTTTGCCATCACTTTAATTCTTGAGGTAAGCGCTGGCTGGACCCATTTGGGAGGAGACAGAAGGTCATATAGAATACCATCGACACGATAACGAACTTTGAAACTGTCCTGGTAAGGTTCGATATGAATATCGCTTGCCCGTGCTTTCACGGATTGGGAGATGATGTGGTTCGCAAGTTTTATAATGGGTGCATCACTGATATCATCCAGCAAATCCGCCCGTTCCTCTATCTCGCTGATAATGGAACTGCCGTTTTCTTCCATATCCTGAACAAGCTGCTCGGCGGAGTCCCTGCTAAGGTCATAGGATATATTGATTGCAAAAAGAATAGCGTCTTTTGTCGAAAGCACAAGCTTGACGTCACGGCATCCAAGAATCCTGATCAGGTCATCCATTGGCTGGATGCCCGCGGGGTTATTTAAGGCGATAACCGACTCATATTCAATCCGTTTTTCTTTTGAATCTTGCCGGTTTTTATCATTCGGGTTTTTCTCAAGGAGTGTGGACTGGGTTTCGCTGATAAGAGGAACCATGATATATTTTTTTAAAAATTGAATCGGAACATGGTCGGTAAAATCAGTTTGATATTTTTCAAGGGGCAATTCAGGCCAGAAAGGCATATCATATTGGATGCTCAAAGCTTCAAGGAGCTGTCTTTCGGAAAGCAATTTTTTTGTGACCAGTAGTTCTCCGAAATTGCCTCCTTTTTCAGCCCTTATCCTTTCAGCTTCTTTGAGATCTTCTTCTGAAATGTTGAAATTTTCTTTGAATATTTGGGATAGATTTTTTTCCATGTGCTTCGACGGTTTGTTTGTTTTCAAGGGATGATATATAAAAGTTTGTTTTATTTTTTGGAATCATGTCCTGTTATATCAAGATTTTCGTACATTTTGATTTTTCCCTCTGTGATCTTGTCAACCTGATTTTTCTTACTATCTAAAATCGCTTGTGCTTCAGCAGGATTTTCAACTACACGGGGGGTAATAAACACAAAAAGATTCGTCTTATCCCCTCCTCTAGACGTTGTTTTGAACAGATAGCCGAGGAGAGGAATATCTCCCAAACAGGGCGTTTTAAATACGGTTTCAGAAATGCTATCATCAATGAGTCCGCCGAGAACAACCGTATTTCCATCTTTGACAATTACCGTGGTTTCGATGGTGCGCTTAAATGTGGTTGGACGATCAGCGGACGTGGTCCCTTGTTCATCGAGCTTGGTCAATTCATGAGAGATATTGAGTCGAACCAAGCGATCATGACTGATCTGAGGAGTAATCTTCAAAGTGGTACCAACATCCTTGTATTCATAGTAACTGTATTGATCCACCAAGTTTTCGGTGGTAGCGGCCGATCGGGTCTGAAATGGAACATTTTTTCCCACTGTAATACTTGCTTCTTCATTGTCTGTGGTCAGGATTTGAGGTGTAGAAAGGATATGAACATCTTTATCCTTTTGATAGGCATTTACGATGGCAGCCAGATTGGGAAATGTGATGCCACCGATGGTAATCGCTTCGCTGAATATTCCCAGAGAAAAACCATCTGGAGACGGCAATGATGCTAAAGGTGTTGCTACAATGTTGGCCTCCGGATTGAAACCACCACCAAATGCTGCATCTTTATTGTCGATTCTAGTGGTACCCCCTGCTTGCCATTGGACACCAAGATCAAACGCTGAGTTGACATTCACTTCCATAATCAGGCTTTCAATATAGACCATAGACCTATAAACATCCAGTTTCTTGATGATTTCGTCCAAAACCTGATAATCCTCCTTGCCGGCCATGACAATCAGACTGTTGGTGGCTTTATCTGCGGTTACTTTAACCTCTTCCGAAACAAAAGGAAGCTTCTTTTGGGGTCCCCCGGTCTTTTGAGTCGGTAATTCCTGCAGAATTTTGGCCAAATCTTCAGCATTGGCATGTTCAAGGTAATAAACATGGATCTTC
>JAFDCA010000635.1 GCA_019313025.1 Deltaproteobacteria bacterium | reverse complement strand
TCCAACCACCGTTGTGGTATATTTATTATAGGATGTCATGATTACCACCTTAAATTGTTGTGTGATTGAATGTCTCTAAAAAAACCTCTCACGAGGAGAGGGTTCTGTCCATTTGTTTAATAGACCGCATGGTTCCCTTGTGAGCGGGAATTGGCACCTTTTGGAATAGGATGTCGGGCGATCAACAGGCCAAGTCCCTCACGCCTCTTTGCATAATATATTTAAATCTTCAAACAACAGTATGGTTGTTTTAGAGGATGTCAAGCATCGCTGTCCATAAAACTGCGGCAAGGAAAAGATGAGGATACACTAACAAGGCATTTTAATGTTTCTGAAGATTCAGACACTTGATCAAAAATTTTTGCCATACGGCAAAATATTCATGGCCCCCAACCAGATAGGTATCGTTATGATCGGCTCCCGGAATTTCGTAAAATTCTTTTGGAGCTCGGGCTTTTTCGAAAAGACGACGGGCCATGGGCACAGGGATGGTCTGATCAAACTGTCCGTGGACGAACAGGATGGGTGATTGTATATCAGCGATCAAAGACAGGCTGTCATATTTAACGCTTGACGTTGAGGGCGGGGAAAAGAAAGGAAAATATCGTTGCATCATCTCATCCGTGGACGTAAACGCTGCTTCCAAAATGACTCCCAGGCATTGTTCTCTGCTGGCAATGTCAACGGCCAAAGCGGTCCCCAAAGACCGTCCGAACAATAACACGGAAGAGATGTTGAACCCTTTTTCATCAATGAGATAACGGAAAGCACCATGGGCGTCAGAAAAAGTGCCGGCTTTTGAAATTTCCCCTTGGCTTCTACCATATTCGCGGTAATCAAATATGAAAATGGGTATCTGAAGGGCGTCGTGCAATTTTTTAAGATTATGAAGGCGATGGCTGATATTGCCTGCATTGCCGTGGAACCAAAGCAACACCGACCGTTTATCCGGTCCGTTTACAAACCAACCGTGCAGCCGGGTGCCGTCTTTGGCCGGGAAAAATACATCTTCGTAATCATCCAGACGATAATCTTTGGGGGTGGCCTCGAGATATCTTTCCGGAAAGAACACAATTCCTTTTTCAGACATTGGGGGTATCCTTATAAGTTGGTGTCCATCCATAAATGGTCTTTTTGCCCAATCCGTCGGAGGTTTGATCTTGAATAAAAATCCTCATTTATGGGCGGCACAATTTAAGTTGGTCGGAACGTGCTGAATGTTCCAAGAAAATAGTCTTATATATCTGAACTGTCAAGTAATTTAAGGATTAAGATGTTTCAGTAATATAGCATCTTCAATAAAACAAGTATCTTTACAAACAACGCGTGTTGTGCAATAAGACCATAACAAGACCTCCTTCTCGATACAAATGACATTCATCGAACGCTTTTTCTCAACAGGGGTATATCTTTCATTCCATTTCGAGATAATTGGATGTTTGCCTTTATGCTTCAAGAGCTTTCCATTAGCAACTTTGCCATCATAGACGATCTTAGGATATCCTTTTCAGGCGGTTTGACCATTTTGAGCGGAGAGACCGGCGCCGGCAAATCCATCATCATCAATGCCGTCAATCTTCTGCTGGGCAGCCGTGCCACTTCAAAACTCATCCGCACCGGACAAGAGACCGCCGAGCTAGAAGCATTGTTTCACATCGAAGACCAGCCTGGAATCGTCCAAATCATGAAAGAAAATGGATATGACCCGGAAGAAGGGTTGTTGATCAGAAGGATTATTTCCCGAAAAGACCGTCATCGAATTTATATCAATGGACGTCTTGCCACCATTCAACTGCTGAATCTTATCACCGAGAATTTGGCCAGTATTTCCGGACAGCACGTTCATCAGGGACTGTTGAAAGAGGAACAACAACTTGCCGTCATCGATCAATTCGGGGGATTGATACCTGAGCGCAATTCGGTCTACCGGTGTTTTCATGAGATCGTTCCATTGATTCGACACTTAAATGATCTTAATGCCAAAAAAAATCGACAGGCGGAACATATTCAGTTGCTTGAATTCCAAAAACAAGAGATCCAGGAAGCAGGGTTGATCCCCGGCGAAGATACGGCATTAGAACAGGAAAAGATACGGCTGAAAAACAGCGAAGTGCTTTTTCAAACAGTTCGGGACAGCATTGAGAAACTGTATGATTCACAAGGCGCGGTTGTCGAGCATCTTTCACTGGTAAAGAAGGGCCTTGAAAAAGCGTCGCTGATAGACCCTTTGCTTGAATCATCGGCAAAGCGGATTGATGAAATTGCTTTTGACATAGAAGATGTCGCCGAGGAACTGAGAACCTATCTGAAAAATATAGAGATGGATGAAAGCCGTCTTGAGGTTGTTGAAGAACGTTTGGATGTTATTCATAAACTGAATCGCAAATACGGCGGTTCGCTGGATGCCGTATTTCTGCGCTTGGAATCCATTGAAAAGGAACTGTCACATCTGGAAAGTTTGGCAGAGGATATCGCCGGTGCGGAAAAAAAACTATCCAGCCTGCATAACCAACTGGTGAAATTGACGACAACACTTTCCAAGAAAAGAAAAAAAGCTGCAGAAATCCTGGCCAAAAAAGTTGAAGAGGAACTGGCTTCCTTAAAGATGGCCCAGACCAAATTTCAGGTTTTATTTCGAACAATTCCGGTGGATAGGAGCAACGATCCGTATCTTATCGTAAAAAAAAATGTTGCTTTTGAAACCGGAATCGACCAAGCAGTCTTTTTGATTGCACCGAATGTGGGAGAAACTCTCAAACCGATGTCTAGCATTGTTTCAGGTGGTGAACTTTCACGGGTTGTACTAGCCTTAAAAGCAATACTTGCCCAAACAGAAGCGGTGGAAACCATTGTATTTGACGAGGTTGATGCCGGTATTGGAGGGGGTGTGGCAGAGGTTGTGGGCAAAAAACTTGCCGCTCTTGCCAAACATCACCAGATTATCTGTATCACCCATTTGCCCCAGATTGCAAAATTCGGCGATCATCATTTCAGCATTTCAAAGCATGTTTCAAAGGGCAGAACAAAAACCGTTATCAACCGCTTAAGTATCCCCGAACGCATTGATGAAATTGCCCGGATGCTGGGGGGGGAAAAAATAACTCAAGCGACGCTGGAGCATGCTCGGGAAATGCTAAATAGTGTCCATTCATAAATAGCTATAACATATCATATCATGACATTTTACAGCATTCCGCCATTCTTAACGCTCATCTGCTTTCTTGCACTTGCTGCTCTGGCGATTTTTAGAGGTCCCAGGACCCCAACCAATTTTCTTTTCTTTACCATCTGCATCCTCGGATCTTTTCTTTATTTTGACATTCTTTTTGCCTTCAACACGCTATCAGAGGAAACAGCGCTTTTCATCAGCCGAACGGATCATTTTTT